>JBGPHY010000613.1:0-3987 GCA_041484625.1 Terriglobia bacterium
ATGGGCGGAGTTGGCGTTAAAGAATCCACCTCCGTTCGTGCCGAGTTGCTTGATGACTTCCTGCGATGCTACCGGTCCCTGCGCGATGGTTTGCTTCGCCCCTTCAACAGTAGTCACACGGGTGTAAGGCTTGAAATTTTGAATCACCCCCTGCGAGCACAGGAACAGCGCGCCGATGACAGAAATGGGAAGCAATACATAGACAGTTGCGCGCGTCACATCCACCCAGAAGTTACCGATCGTCTTGACCTCATGTCGTGCGAACCCTCGCACCACCGCAATTGCAATGGCTATGCCTGCAGCCGCTGAGGCGAAGTTCTGAACCGCGAGAGCCGCCATTTGAGCGAAATAGCTGAGCGTCGCCTCGGGAACGTAGGACTGCCAATTGGTGTTCGTCATGAAGCTAGCAGCGGTGTTAAAGGCAAGATCCGGGCTGACATTGCCCGCTGAAAAGTGTTGCGGGTTAAACGGCAGAACTCCTTGGAAACGCTGGAGCAAATACACAAGCACGAAGCCAAAGATGCTGAAACTGAGCAGCGAAGCTGTATACTGGGTCCAGCGTTGTTCCATGTCTTCATGCACGCCGCTTACTCTGTATGTGAGAACCTCGAGCCATCTTAGGACAGGATGCACAAACGTGCGCTCCCCCTGGAAGACGCGCGCCATGTATGCACCGAGCGGCTTAGTGCACACAATCAACAACCCGAAAAAAAGGAAGATCTGCAGAACTCCGATGCTAGTCATGGTGTCCTCTCAGAACCGCTCCGGACGGAGCAGGGCGTAAACCAGGTAAATGAAAATACACAGAGATGCGAAGCCGGCGATAATGTAATCCATTCGGTCTCTCCCCTTACAGCTTGTCGCAGGCCTTCGTGAAGGCCCAACAGAAAAGCAGAAACATGCACCCTACAAGAAGATAAAACAGATCGAGCATTGGTCTTACTCCGTTTCCTTAAGAATCACTTCGTGACCGCCCCGGCGCAATTCCCTGGCCAGCCTTTTTTCCCACCTCGGCCACCATCTTCGACGACTCCCGATAACGACCACGGAATGTCGCTTCAGTGTGTGGAGCAGACTCTCTCCTTTGTTGCGGCAGAGGCAGATGTCCACCCGGGTGTCTACGCCCAGGTCTGAGACCAGAGTACCGACTTGCTGTTCAGTAAAGCCAGCCGGGATGGGGGGTTCGTTCAACGGTAATGCATACGGCACTACCTGGGGCACGACCAACCGGACCCGCACCTTAAGACCCCCTGCAAATCTTGCAGCAGTCTTCAATGCTTCGAGGGTGCTCCACCGATCGGTGAAGATGACCACAACTTCCAGCAGACCCTCTGAGTTGTCAGTCCAAATATTTTCGGGAGTCTGCGACACCAGGTGAAGGCCGGCGCCCAGGGGGGTAATAGGTTCTATGTTCTCCATGGCTATCCTCCCACTAAAGCTTAGGAGAAGACCCATAAAGAAGGCATAAAGAATAAATCAGGAATTCATTAAGGCAAGTTGAAGCGGTAACCAATCCAGGGCTCGGTTAGAAGGTATTTCGGCTTGGAAGGATTTCGTTCGATTTTCTTGCGGAGCTGGTTGATAAACACGCGAAGATACTCGACTTCGTTGCCGTAATCGGGGCCCCAGACAGCCTGAAGCAGGTTGCCATGCGGAATCGGCACATTCGGCTGGGAGGCCAGGTGGAACAGGAGGTCGAACTCCTTGGGCGTCAGCCGGATCTCCTTGTTCCGGATGATAACCCGCCGGGTTGCCGGGTTGATCTCCACGTCCCCCGCCAGGATTGGGGAAGAACTGGCGTCTCCCGACTGAGGAAGCCTCCTCAGGGCAGCCCGAATGCGGGCTAATAACTCCGGCATGCTGAATGGCTTGGTCACATAATCATCGGCGCCGGCATCGAGCGCTTCTATTTTGTCTTTTTCTGTATTACGGACAGTCAGAACCACAATGGCAATGTCCCAGCTCTCCCGGATAGCACGGCAGGTTGCCATGCCGCCTATCCCTGGCATGTTCATGTCCAGCAACACAAGGTCGTATTTTTCCTCGCGCAACTTGTCGAGAGCCTCCTCGCCAGTCCGAGCATCATCAATGAAATATCCCCGGGCAGTCAGGGTCGCTCGCATGACTCGGCGGATCTGCGGCTCGTCATCGACGACCAGGATGCGACCGTGACTCATGACGCGGCTCCTTCTTGCACTGCGGGGAGAGAGAAAGAGAAACGAGATCCTTTGCCCATCTCACTTTCTACCCAGATCTTTCCACCGTGGGCTTCGACGATTCGGCGCGCAATGGCAAGCCCCATGCCTGTTCCAGGAACGCGGTCCCGGCTCCCCGGAGCCCGGTAGTGCTCCTCGAAAATCCGGCTCTGTTGCTCCTCCGCAATCCCCGGTCCTAGATCCACAACACTGAAAATGATCCTGCCCTCATCAGCCTCGGCCTCAACCTTGATAGGCACAGGCGAGGGGCAGTACTTGACCGCATTTCCTATCAGGTGTGTGATCACCGTGGTGATCAGGCCGGGATCCGCACTGCATTGGGGGAGACTATCCGGGATTACGACAAGGACTTGCCGTCCTTCCAAAATGGGATGGAGTCGTTTGAGGGACGCTGCAATGAGTTCTCCTGGCTCGCACCATTCACTTTGAACTCGCATATCTCCTGCTTCGATGCGGGCCATTTCGATGGCCTCGCTCACCAGATAATTCATTCGATCGGCTTCTTCGTCGATGACGGTCAAAAGTTCTTGACTATTGAGGGTCGAGGGGGGGTCACAGAGCAATGCTGTAACGGCTCCTTTGATGGAGGTGAGAGGCGTCTTGAACTCGTGGGCGATGGCGTCGAGCAAAGTGGATTTCAACTCCTGGCTCCGGCGTGCCGCCTCAGCCCGACCGGCCAGTTCCAGGTTGCGGCTCCTTTCAAACGCAATCGCGGCTAAATTGGCAATGGCGTATAGGGCGGTGTCAGAAATGGGGGATCCCTGGATGGCAATGCTCCCTACCGGTTGTCCGCCCAATCGAATTGGGACTACCGAAAGCCCCGCTGAAGCCTCATGAAATACTGTATTTTGCAGGGCCGCATCCCGGAGTTTGCTGTCAATGCCGAGGATGTCTTGGGGGCCAGAACGGGAGATGTCGCCATTTGACCGATTGAATACGACCACTGCATCCAGCTGGAAGACCTGAGCGATTTGGTCCGCGACCTGTTTCCCGACTTCCGCTCGCCCTTCGGTGATCATAAAAGCGCGGCTCAGTGAATACAACTGTTCCATTTCCCCCCGGCTTGCATAGGCTTCAAGGGTCCGCCTTCGAGCCCGTGCCGAAAGATGGCTGGCCATAACAGCAGTTCCCAGAAAGGCCGTCAGTGCCACCCAGTTTTCCGGATCGGCAATGGTAAATGTAGCGATGGGAGGCAGGAAGAAGAAGTTGAGGCAGAGCATGGCGGCAACCGAGGCGAGAACAGCCTCGATTAATCCCCAACCTGTCGAAACAACCAGGATCACCAAGAGATAGGACAACGCGACGGTGGTGCTGTTTGCGGAGAGAAAGCGGAAGTAGAGGATCGTAATGGTACCGACAATAGCCAGAGCTCCGGCGATACGCCACGCAGTTCGCAGGATCTTCCTCCTGCCTTCCGCCAGTGGTTTACCTATTTGAATCATTCGAGGACCTTCGAAGAGATTGACCCCATCCTGGGGCGGCAATCGACTTAAAGAATTATACCTCGACCAGGGAACAAAGCCGTGAAAAACACGCTCCTCCTTCATGAGACGTCTGATAGAGACACTCCTCCCGCAGCCAAGGCGTCTGCAAGATCCCAGGAAATCTCATTCGTCGTCGGACTCGGAAGTTTTCCTGCCGAGGGAGAGGACGATAGGAGAAATGATTACTACTGAGTCCAAGAGATACATTCATGAAAAACATCATGGTTATTGAACGGGATGAGGTGCTCCGTCTTCTGGCACAGGGAGATCCAATCCCCCCCGGATCA
>JBGPHY010000614.1:0-3971 GCA_041484625.1 Terriglobia bacterium
ATAAAGTAAATACTTCAGGAGTTTGTATCCTGTAGGGAGAATCTTGAAGCGGGTTACACCGAAGGGGCGTGCAATCTCGGTGGTGGGGAACTCCGCACGTTTAAGGCGCAACCGATAAGAACGTACTGTCAATTCCAGGTCGATTGACAGTTCGTGGTTCGAAGGATTCACTCTCCTGAACCCCTCGACAGTGAAGCCTTTGAAGCCGTGTAAGACATCCCGAATCCTGTAGCCTTCTCGTCTCCAAAGAGATGCCACAAGAAGCGACAAGAAACAAACTCCCCATTTCCTTGGTCTGAATACTCTGCTGTCCTCCTCATTTCGAGCCCCCTTGATATTCCGACTGGCGACGACCAAATCGCAATCTGACTCGAAGAAGACGCGAAACTTGCGTGTGTCATCCGGGGGGGTCGTCCCCTTGGGCAGGAAGACTACCACAGCATCACAAGTAGATTTTTCTGCTGCGTAAATGTAGGCCTCATTCAGGCCTTTCTCCGGCTGCGGGTATACGGGGATGTTTTGAGACTCCAGGTAGGAAACGGTGCCGTCGCTGCTATCGCCATCGATGGCATAAATCTCCTCGAAGGCTTCTCTGGGCAGAAGAGGAACATCTATTTTGCAGCCTTCGAGTTCATTCCATACCAGCAGGCAAAGAGAGATTCTCATGGTGGGCCATGTTAGCTTCGGGTTAGACGCTTGCCCAATTGGATGGCTTCTGCCACCGCCACATCCGAATTCATATGCTCCCAGGTTCCCCACCGGCCGATCGGGAAAATCTGAAGGGAGTGTGCCCATTGGATGATTTTCCGAATAGCTGCCGGTTTATCCCGGGTGTTTAAGGGATAGGCATGCTCGTTCCGGTAGGACCAAGGGGCCGAATTTCTCTTTCTCTTCGAGTTAGTTTCTGTCCAGTGCCCCCGGGCCCCTGTGCAGAAATTGGATCGACAGAGGACGCGGTGATGGTCTCTGCTTTCATCCGGATCATAGATCCAGTGGGCCTTTGAGGATAGTGTTGCCGGATTGTAGGAAATATCTATGGAACTGTATCTCAGTTGGGAAATGGCAGACTGAATCTCTTCAGGCAACTGCCCCATCAGGGGCCAGGCTGTCCAGGGAATCGAGGTAATGAGCCGGTTGGCTTTATACCGGCCATTGATGACCATATTGTGCAAATCGACGGAATGCACCTCTTCGTGCGTCACCAACTGGCTACCTAAAGCATCGCCCATTCGCTTCCAGACTTCACCGAAACCAAAAGATTTCGGATAGAGGAAAGTTTGATGGGCTGGGAGGGAGCCCCCGGCACGTCGCTCCAGACAGCTCAGCAGAGTCTCCCGGAAGGAGACGTTCGGCAGCTTGTACAACCAGTAAGTGCCCAACAGGCTAAGGTCTATGGACCAAATTTTGCGGTTGTAGGGCAGCATGTATTCATGGGCAATACAAGAGCCCAGTTTCCAGGTGATCCACTCCTCAAAGGACTCGGGCATAGGTTGGCCGTGAAGGCAACCGGCTTGGGCAATCGATTCCAGGAAATCCACTTGGTCTGGCAGTGGAAGTTGCCAAAGGTTCGCCTCCAGCGGGTAGTCGACCTCAATTCCGCGTAGATTGATTTTGGAGAGCCGAACAAACTCATTCCACTCGCTGCGGGGCATGAATTGAAAGAGCAGATCCAGCACTTCCTTTCTTTTCAGGTCCAGAAAATGGCCACCACCAATATCCAGAGGCTTGCCATCAACCTCCTGGCTCCGGCAAAGGCCGCCCACCTCCTCCTCTTTTTCCAACACCAGGAAAGAGGTCTCATTGTGACTTCGCAGTGTGTGGGCTACTGCCAGTCCTGCTGGGCCTGCTCCGAGAATGATGTATTTCAATCTCTCCATTTAACTCTCGCCACGGATCGAAACTTTGGAACGAAAAATCCAGCCCGATGGGACCAATGACCTCAGTCTCCATACCAACCCGTCCAGAAAGACTCCCGCGGACAGCAGGAAAACAAAACTGAAAGGGTGGGCATAACGGTACACCGCTTGAGTGGACAGAGCGCAGGTTGTCACAAAGATGGAAACAGAGGTGATGAGAAGGAACAGGCTCAGAAGCCTACTCTCATCGCGCCTCACAAGAATTGCCAGCAAGGGAAGCAGCGGTGCATGAAGCAAGCAGTAATACCAGAATGCGGAAAACGCGTGATATCTCTTTGTAAGTGTGACTTTCTGAAACACGCTGACCGGCAGATCCATTCGCCGCGCTACGGCCTCCAGTTCCTTGGGATCCTTGACCGGGGAGAAGCCCTCATCGTCTCGCAGCATCACGCCAATCATGTCTTTCCTTCCCCAAAAAGAGTAAGTGTTGGTTGCCAGCTTAACAACCCCGAGGGGGTCCCTTTTCAAGGCATTTAGAGCAATCTCTCTGGAATATTTGTTGGCGAGGACGACATTGGGCTCAATCTTGAGTAACCGTCCAACAAACCCGAGCGGACCGAACCTTTGGCCGTTTCTGACATAGATATCATGGAGTCGGTATTCATCGCCTTGTGCAATCAGTTCAGCGATTTTGGGGTAAGGTGAATCTTCCGGCCTGAGCACGGGAGCCCACGCAGACACAAGCCAGAACCCGTCAAAATACTGGTAGGCAGGCGGCTTGTGGGAGAGATGTCCGTTGAGTCTCTGATACCCCTGATGGAACAGAAACGCTGCCAACAGGCTCACCGCCAGGTGAGTAAGCATCAGACACCAGGCAGGTTTCTTCACCCAGGAACGGAATAGGGAATGTTTGTACGGCCCAACCAGGGCTCTCTTTCCTATCACATAGCTTCCTAACAACGGGACGAGAAGGACATTCACCAGGACTGGAATTAAAAAACTGAGTCTTAGTCCAATCAACAGAACAGACATCAGTTGGATGAGAACCAGCCTCCAGATAGCCGGGCTTTTCAAGTAAGCGAACACCTGGATGCAATAGACCGCAAAAACAAGAAGGCTGAAGGTCTCCGTCAGGACGAAACGTTCATACATGAGTTGCATTGGATCTAATGCAAGTAGGAGACCTATTAGGATTGATGTCGAATTGTGCGTCGCGAAGTACTTCTTTAGGGCATGGGTCAAGAGAATCGCCGTCACTGCACTGACCGCTACCTGGATGGCAACCAGGCAGTAAAATGAATGCGGTTTAACTGCAAAAAGCCAAACCAGAAAACCATAAAGAAAAGACCGACCGCACGGAACGAGACCTGTGTAAGCGGTATGAATAAATGTGGCAGAATCGCCCATGAAGACCATGGGCCAGGGGTCATAGATCCAGAACACGAGTTTAGTCGCCAAAACAAGCACGCCGGCCACTAGTAAAGGGTGTCGGATCCTCTGAACAAGCCCCGGGCGACCCACACCTGGGATGCCCATTACTCTTGTTAGTGTTCGCATCGACTCAAGTCTGAATCGTTACCTCCCTACACTCGGGAGGGAGAGTCACCACGGGGCCTTGAGACCGACTTGCAGATGGGCAAGTAGATGTCGCTACCTATCGGAAAGGTCTGTCCAATTGGGACCGACCGTGGCGCACCGTATAGCAGGAACCCGGGAAGCATGCAGGGACCCATGAGGAAGGGAAAACCCAGCCACGTATCATACCACCAGGCTTGAAGCCTGGAAAATGATCTTTTCCCCTCTGATGCACTTCTCACAGAGTATGCATCCGGTTTTCAAGAAATGTATCAATTCAACCAGGAACGAACATAACTTTTTGGTGGCGGCGTCTGGGAGGTGCGCACGCTTGCCGTAACCATACCAACAAACTGGGAGCGGCATCACGACCCCGAGACCTTCGGGAAGCAGGCCCAGTCAGTTCGGGTGCAATTCAAAGTGCGACAGGTTTTTGCCGAGAAAAAAGGCCTTCAAGAGAGAATGAACGGGACAAATGGGTAGAAAAGGTATAAATAGAATGGGGAAGTTTAACCATAAACGAGGACACCCCATCTATGA
>JBGPHY010000615.1:0-3967 GCA_041484625.1 Terriglobia bacterium
GGTGGGTATAGGATGTCCGGAGTATGGGACGCATATCCAGAATCGTGATTCCAGGACTGCCTCATCATGTCACGCAGCGGGGCAACCGCAGAGCGGATGTCTTTCAGGGAGAGGATGATCGCAACGTCTATTTGTCAATGCTCAACAAGTATGCCACTGAATATGGAGTGGAAATCTGGACCTACTGTCTGATGACTAATCATGTCCACCTGGTCCTGGTGCCGGGAGGCCCGCAGGCGCTCAGCCAGACAATGCGGGACACCCATACAGCCTATGCCTTAAGGTTCAATTTGCAGAATCGACTCAGTGGACATCTGTGGCAGGGTCGTTTCTTTTCGTGCGTGTTGGATGACAGTTACCTTTGGGCGGCGGTGCGGTATGTCGAGCAGAACCCCGTGCGAGCGGGAGTAGTGGCTTGGGCTGAGGCCTACCGATGGTCGAGTGCAGCAGCGCATTGCGGCCTGCGAGCTGACCCAGTGCTATCGATGGGGTTTCCGCCAGCGGGGGCGGTGGCCAACTGGGGGGAATGGCTGGCTGGGGAAGAAGCCGTGTCGAGTGACGTTATTCGCCGTCAGACCCACACTGGGAGGCCTTGCGGATCAGCTGCCTTTGTCACCGGCTTGGAACAAGTGATGAATCGAGCCCTCCATCCGGGGAAACGTGGTCGAAAGGCAAGACATCACACCTTGCGTTCTCTCGTTCTCTTTAATTCGCAGTCTAATTCGTAGTCTGTCCCCAATATTCCGTCCCCGATATTCCGCGACTCCGCTCCGCTTCGCCCCTTGGTCTCGGCCTGGCCCCGCGCGGCGGGTCCGGCCTCAAGTCGGGGCGCAGCTTATCCGCCGCGCCGTTAGGAGGTCATTTTGGCAGGTGCCCATTTAATGAGAGGGCGTTTCTGATTCTGGGCACAATCCCGCAAAAACAGATTGATCAGCTTTTGATAGGGAATATCTTCTTGGAGTGCGAGATTTTTAAAGTATTCGATCACCTCATCTTCGATCCTTATCGTAATCTGAGTCTTCAGCTTTTTGCTGTAAGGATTCTTGACGGCATTTGAAAAATCGTAATGGTTGCGCATTTTAATCCCTTTTTTAAAAATAGACTTTGGTTTCATCTCTGTCAGCTTTCCGTGCCGAAATGAGCCGGATGACTAGGTCATTTTCTCTATACCAATGGCAAACCAGCACGAGCCTGATTTTTTGACTCAGCCCGAGCAAAACAAAACGATCTTCATCAAGTGAATGATCGGGATCCGGAATTAATAGGGCCTCATCATCCAGGAAAACCGATTGGGCTTCCTTAAAAGAAACACCATGTTTTCTCTGGTTGATCTTTTCTTTCTTGAGGTTCCACTCAAATCTCACTTTCATATGACATTTATAATTATATGAGCATTACAAGCTTCGTTCAACTATGATATCCGAACCAGCTTGCTTCACCTGCCCAGCGCGAAAAACGCGCTGACAGGTGAGCCGCAGTGTTCATATTTTCAAGAATCGATGTCCTTCTGAATATAGAATGACTCCGGACCTGGAATCTCCTCCAGACCGGTCTATCGAGTACACCTGGCGGCGGCCAAAACACATCTACAGATCCATGATGTCGAACCTGTAACCGGAACGCTTTGTGCAGAGAGCCTATCGGGACCTGGAGTTCAAGCGATGGCTTCGCCTCTCTTTCCTTTCGCCGCGGCATTCTGCTTGGGAATCGTCCTGGCTCACCATGTCCGGACCCCGGCCTCTTCCCTGCTTTTAGCCTCTTTCCTGATGGTTCTTTTCTCCTGGATCTTGCTCAATCGCAAGTGTCCCCTGCTTTTTCAGATTGTCACCATGCAATGTTTCCTACTTCTGGGCTTGACCTGCAGCCAGGTTGTGTTTGAGAGTTTTGGGCCCCTTCACCTGCGCAGTCTAGTCCAGTCAAATCTGCTGGATCTATCCGAGCCTTGCCGGGTTACCGGGATGTGCACAAGCTCAAGGATTCAGGGTACAGTGGGTGAAGAAATGGAACTAGAGGTCAGCAAGATTGAGAATCGGAACTCTAGCTTCCTGACCCGCGGAAAAGTCCGACTGGCGTTGTTCTATCGAAATCAAGACCACTTCCGGCAGGACCTCCGACCGGGAGATGTCCGCATTCCAACTACCAGTACCTCTCCGCGAACCGAAGCAGACATCCCCCCGCAATCCTATGTGAAACCGGGCGAAATTGTCGAAGTACTGGTCAATCTGAAAAGAGTCAAGAATTTTAACAATCCGGGACAATTCGACTATGTCGCCCATCTCAAGCGCCAGGGGGTCTTCCTGGTTGGAGCAGTGAAAAGTGATCTGCTGATATACAGGCTTTCCTTTGTTCAGCGGCCTGGATTGGACCTCATTGTTCAGAGGATTCGAAAGGTACTTGAAAACGCGTTGGGTAAACCGAGCAGAGAATCGCGGGAGGTCACCGGGGCACTCAAGGCCTTGCTGCTCGGGTCGAAAGAGGAACTGACTCCCCGACTGGAAGAACAGTTCCAGGCCACCGGCATCTACCACGTGCTTGTCATCTCCGGCCAACACGTCGCGATCATGGCAGCTTTCCTCGTAGGTGCATTGAGGCTCATTCGGGTACCGGTACATCTTCAGTTCGGTCTAACGACGGCAGGCCTGGTTTTTTACTGCTTGCTGGCCGGGAATCAACCCTCCATTCTGCGCGCCACCTGGATGACTCTCTTCTTTCTCTTGACGCTGCAATTTGACAGGGATCGGAACCTGCTGAATTCCCTTTCCCTTTCGGCCCTGGGGCTGCTCTTGATTGATCCTGAGTGGTTATGGGACCCTGGTTTTCAGCTTTCCTATCTGTCGGTGCTGGCTATTGCACTGATTGCACTTCCACTCTTAAGACTCACAACGGAGCCGTTCCGCATGGCGTTGCGCCATCTGAGCGCAGTCGAGTTAGACTCCCATTATCCTCCTCACCTGGCGGATTTCCGCCTGGCGCTCCGCATGAAAGTGAACTGCCTGGAACAAAGCCGTCCGGGAAGCTTCCTTCGACTCGGGCGCATTCTCGTCCTTTGGCCTCTGCACGGTGCCCTTTACCTGGCGGATGTATTTCTGGTTTCTTTCGGGATTCAACTTCTATTTGCGGCTTTGATGGTGGTTTATTTTCACAGAGTCTCGCTGATTTCGGTGCTCTTGAATATCCTGGTGATTCCCCTGGTCGGCCTGATTGTTCCGGTCGGATTCCTCTTTCTGCTTGGACTTTTCCTCTTCGGCCCTACCATCGGCCAACCCATTTTGAGTTTATGTGAATTAATGACTTGCTGGCTACTCCGTTTAGCTGCCCATTTCTCCGATCCGGCGTGGGGCAATTTTCGTGCCCCAACTCCGCCTGTATGGGTAGTGTTGCTCTACATATGCAGCCTGTCGCTAGTTGTCGTGAGCCTTTCCCGCTTGACACGGAACAGGCGTCCTTCCAGGACAGACTTAGCGGGGCAATCCGTTCGTTCCTGGCCGAGACCCCGCCCGGAGAAGAGTTCAATATCGCTTGCTCGTCCAGGATCATTCCTGCAATCTTCCAGCGTTTCTCCCCATGGCCTCGCGTTGCTCGCGCTCCCACTGGCAATCAGCCTCATTCTCCTCACTGTCCAGCCATTTGAGCCGCGGGCGACTCCAGGTCAACTGGAATACACCATGCTTGACGTCCACCAAGGCGACAGTACCTTCTTTCTTTTTCCGGATGCCTCTGCCATGCTCATCGACGGAGGAGGTCTTCCCGCCCAAGGGTTTGGGGAGAGTTACAGCGGCGATCGATTCGACATTGGAGAAAGAGTGGTCAGTCCCTTTCTGTGGTCCAGGGGGATTAAGCGCCTGGACGTCGTCGTGTTGACTCACGCTCATCATGACCACATGGGAGGTCTTAACTCGATTCTTCGAAATTTCGAAGTGAAGGAGTTGTGGATCGGCAGGAACTCACCCAGCTGGGAATACCTCAC
>JBGPHY010000616.1:0-3967 GCA_041484625.1 Terriglobia bacterium
AGTCAATAGGGAGGGCCTTCCCCTCCCTACAAGAATACTTGGATCAGCGAGACTCCTGAGCCCGTGTATCCGTTTATTGCCGACAAGGCTCAGCTCGGGGTGGAATTATCCACAGTATGAAACACCGTCGGAGACCGTGTGCATGGGACCTTTCACCGGGGGGATATGCGAGATCTTGTCCAGTGGGCTTTCATCCTTGGTCACGGCAGGATGTCCTTCCCGCTATTATTTCCTCGCCGACTGCTCATTAACCGAGACATCACGCGTCCCGGTCATAAGTTTGGCCTTCTGGTTAATGTCGTAGTCATCATAGTCAATTTGCAGTATGTACTCCCCAACGAAACGTATTTGGGCGTGGGTGGCGTCTTTGAACGGAAGCCAGAATTCACCGATTTTTTGATACTCACGAATCAGATGCGCCCGAGCGACCCAGAAAGAGAGGCTTCTGGCGGGTTCTCCCTCTAGTCTAACAATGGCAAAATCCTGCTTGTCCACCCAGATCTTTCCATCGATCAGGTACTTGTCGCGACGCTTGGGTTGAAGTTTCAAAACGTAACAATCGTGGCCCTGCTGTTGTTCATCTCCAAGGAGCTTGGCTTCATAGTTGGCAGAGGTAATGGCACTCGTTGCCCGGTTTTCCCTGCCAGCGGCATCCTGCTCGGCCCGGATCAGGGAGCGGAACACCCATCGGTCAATCCATCCAGCTCCGCTTAGCGAAAGGACCTTAAATTTCTTGGTCGAGGGGGCAAGGTAGTCCATCCTGACCTTAATTTCAGCATCACTGGGCTTGCCTTTTTCAAACACAGCGTAGCGTCGCAGGGAAGAATACGATTGCAGCCTTTCCGCGCGGAGAACGTTTTTCTTTTCAAGTCTGGAGAAAACCTCATTGCCATTCAACAAGGCTATCCCACGCTGGGTTTCAGCCCACAACGGGGAAACTGTCAGGCCTATTGACACAAGGCAAAGGAAGAGTCCATTCACTCGTCTGGTTATCCTTTCGGTATTACTCTATTTCTGCAGTGCGGTTGCTGACCAATACAAGACTATAATTGAAAGGTTCGTAATTTGAACGAACTGGAAGAATCTTAAGACTGGAATCTCTCGCCATGGGAGCCTTGATCTCAATGCCAAGGTGGCAAAGATCACCAACGAAACCAATGTCAAAGCGAAGCCCAGCATCATACATCCCGCAGCGATGGTTCCCTGGGTAAACAATACCCCAAAGACAATTCCCCAAAGGGGAATGTAGCGGCTTCCCCACTCTTTGCCGCGAAAGGGTCGTTTAAGCTGCCCCAGCATGACAGCGGCAAAGAGTACTTGCCAACCGACATGCTGAGCAACGTGTCCCACCACCTGCCGGATATAATGGATACTCACTTTGGATGCCAGTTCGCTGGAGGCATCGGAGGTGGCAAGTAACTGCTCGATGAGTTTACTGGTGAGATGTATGCCATTGCTCAGGGCGATCCAGATGATTGAACAGATCAGGAGTAGTTCAATCACCAGTTCGGAGACAGCAAATTCCGGGTTTTCATCAAAGGTTTTGGCGCCATAGCGATAAACCAGGAAGAACACCGGGAGACTCAGAATCGTGAAAGCCACCTCGAGCAATGAATCCACGGTGAATCTGAATTGGCCCAACGAAAGGACCGGTTTGTTCGGCCTAAAGAAATACATGGAAGCAAATACTACATAACAACAGATCCCGAAGAAAATCTTGGTGATCCCACGAATCGAAATACCGTTCGTCGACTCCGTTGTCTTGGAACCAGTTCCTTCGCCAATTTCCAGTACTGCTGCACTCTCTTCATTCAATTTTTAGCTCTCCTCAGGCTTAGATTTGCAATCTTCGCTCCGCATCATTGAATCAACCCTGTGCTTCGCCCCTGTGAATTGTTGTACCGCTCTCCGGCACATCATCCCGCTCCTTGCCAGGGAGAGTTTCCTCTGTGCCCTTTTCCAGCTATACTTGCCTCACAAAACTGGCGGCAGCTGAGCCTTCATAGATCTCCTTTAGCGCGAAGCCTTTGTGGCCAGCACAAAATACACCAATAAGGGTCGCGGGGAAATACAAGACTGCGTGCAGGCCAATCACCGGCAAGATTGCTCGGGCGGGCTCAACCTGGAAGAACACTGCCAGCCCAAACTGGCAGATGGTATGAAAGCCTCCAACTGCTCCGGGCGTAGGGACCAATCCTCCCACGGAAATGAGTCCCAGAATAATGAATGCGGTGTAGAAAGGCAGCGACAAGCCGAAGGCCCTAAGCACGGTCCAGGAACTGAGACCCACCAGGAAGGATGAAAAGAGGGAGTAGCAGAAAACCTCGGCCAGTTTTTTGGGCCGTTGTATGGTCTCCAATCCTCTACAGAAAAACTTCATCTCGCAGGCCAGCCGGTAGGCGAGTCTCTTGGGCAAAACCCAATGCCCTTGGTTGAAGAAATTCTCGATATTTCCGCGATGCCGACTGAAGAGCCAGAGGAGTCCCAAGCCCAAGAGTGAACCAATGAGTACAGTGGGAACCACTTTGTCCACGTGGGCGGGCGGCATCACGTTTGAACCTCTGAGAGATCCCAGCGCAAGAATCAAGAGAGCAAGAATGCCAAGTAAATCGATCAACCATTCCGTCATCACAGTGGCAAAGGTCGAGCTGAACGGGATGTCCTCCCAGCGGCTGAGCAAGTATGGGCGGATGACCTCAGCACTCTGCATCCCGATCAGGGTATCTGCGGACATGCCAATCATCATCGCTGAGAACAGAGGAGCAAGAGAGACTCGCTTCAATGGCAACACAAGAAGACGCCATCTGAGCGAGGCGCCGAGCAGGGACAAAAGCCGGATAGCTATAGCGACCGCAAGCAAGGGCCAATTGGCTGACCTGATCCCATCCTGGACGACTTTTAGTTCTATGTTTCTGAAAAACAAGAATAAGAGGCCAGCGGCAATGGGGAGGCTGAGATGCTTTTTCTCGAACATGAATGAAAGCGGCACGCTTCTACCCTGCCAATGACATCGCTTGTTCCTGACCCTACTCTATCTTCCCTACTCTATCTTGCGTCGTGTGATTGGATCAACCAACCCTTCCACGAAGCCGGTTGATGCATCCCCCAGACCGACAATACTTTGAACAACTCCTACCCAAAGCAACCAGGCAGACGACAAAAAATGGACCGACCTGCGAATTCATCTCCTGTCTATTGGGGTATTGCCAGCAAGGATGCCGTTTGCTTGCGCCAGCCGTGAACGAATTCGGAGTATGTTCTTGGACGATGACACAACAACTGCTCCCGTATAAGAGCCAGTATGCCTTCAAATCGCCGATCGTGTTCTACGCATGGGGGGTGTATAACCACGCGCACCGAGGATTGCCACCTGATTAGCTTCGTGGCCAGTCGCTGGAGCAGGAGAGAGAAATCTTCATTCAACCTGCCTGGACCAAAAACCAAACTGGGTACAAACTTGGATTTTCCACTGACAAAGTCAGTAATCCTGGTGTAGGAATTTGTGTACTCAAATCCGAGGTCTTTTACTGCCGTCAACCCTGCCCGGTTGATCAGCCAGGCGGGGGCGACAAACCCGCTACTTTCCACTCCAGCGGCTTTCAGGATGGCAATGCCCCTCTCAATCCGGTTTCGGGCTTCTTCGTAATTGAGCGCTAAAAACTCTCCTTCTCCTTGTGTATACAACTGGTTCTTGATCCAGTCCCGCGCGCCTTGTGCCTTATGGACCTCATTGTGTTCAAAGCCGTGAAGGATGATTTCATCGCCCTCGCGCTGGCGCTCACAGAGCCACTCGGCAAATTCCCGATATTCGTCAACCCGCCAGCAGCCACGGAAATTGGGAATTACCAGGAGACTGCGCTTGCGGATACCCAAGCGCCAGAGATGTTTCAAAATCTTTTCCACCTGGGCCCAATGGGGTGGAGCCACATCATGGATTGACACAATGAGAAATCGAGAATCTGTCATG
>JBGPHY010000617.1:0-3961 GCA_041484625.1 Terriglobia bacterium
AAGCCAACAACGCTGCCAGATGGCGGGAGTATTCGATCGCCTCTGAGAGGCGCTTGTTCATTTTCCAGTTGGTTCCCAGAAGGATTTTCCTGACTGTCATAATGGTTACTCAGTCGTCTTCGAAATTGTCCGATCAATTCTCTCGAGTTCCCGCATTCGGGCAACCTTAGAGGCAGAACCGCCGCCTTGAAACTGAGAACTCATCCATGCTGAAACGACAGTCTTGGCAAGTTCAGGACCGATCACGCGCGCACCCATCGTCAGGACTTGTGCATCGTTGCTTTTGGACAGTCGCTCGGCCGAATACGCATCGTGACAGACTCCGGCAAAGACCCCCTCTACCTTGTTGGCGATCATCGCCATTCCCAGTCCCGTTCCACAAATGAGGATTCCACGGTCGAATTCCTTGCTACCGACCCTCTTGGCGAGGTTGTATCCAACATCAGGGTAATCTGCTTTCCGGCTTCCGATGAAATTCAAGTCCTCGACTTCAATCTGCAAATCTCGAACGTGCGCCAAAATGATTCTCTTCAATTCAATCCCAGCGTCATCGCTGTCAATTGCGACTTTCATGTGGTTGCATCGCCTCCCTATCCCTGAACCGTTATATTGAACCTCCCCCAAGGGCAGAGGTGCCTTCCTTGCTACCGCCGCACGATGAAGCTTCCTTTTGCAGACATTCGGCGAACGCCTGTAAGATCAGTGAAAATGAAACAGCTCCCGGGTCCGGATGCCCCAGCACTCGTTCTCCCAAGCGGCTGGCACGACCTTTGGCGCAAAGCATGTTGGAAGTCGTTTGCGCCCCGGCCGCCGCGGCTTGAGCGGCCGTGGAGACGGCTTCAAGGATGTCGCCCGGAGAACCTTCCAAGGCCTCGCCTGCCGCATGAACAGCATCCAGAATTGTCTTATCACCCGGCTTGGCTTTCCCCATACGGATAAGACTAGTCTCCATCGCTCGCAGCAACAGCCTGAATTCGTCGACTCCTATTTCAGTCCGCCCCAACAACGCCGTACCTCCAGCCGTTAACATCCCCCCCAGCAGTGCACCAATGGCTCCCCCGGTCGCCCCCATAAAAGCCATGCCGGCTTCTTTAAATACCTTGTCCAGTCCGGCGTCGTCTGCAAGGCCAGCCAGCTTTTCTCTTACGGCCTCGAAGCCTGTTCGCATGGTAATGCCGTGATCGCCATCTCCGATAGCCGAGTCCAAAGCATTCAAGCGGGGTTCGTTGGCCACAATCACCGTAGCAGCCGCTTCCAAACAGCGTCGCAGAGTTCGAGGATCAATTCCGTTAGAGTTCATTGTCTATACCTGAATGAAGGCCGGAGACTCCGCGGGTGCCAGCAACAACCGCTTTAGCTCGGTATCTAACCGCATCAGCGTGACCGAACAACCAGCCATGTCCAAGGAAGTGACGTAGTTCCCCACATAAGAGCGGCAGATCTCCAGCCTGGCTTTTTTTAGAAGCGGATGAATCGCTCTGTACATTACCAGAAGTTCACTTTGGGGTGTCGCTCCAAGACCGTTGACGAGGACGGCCACTTCTTCACCTGAGTTGATATTCAGATCCGCCAGCAAGCGATGGACCATGTCGGCCGCCAGTTGGTCAGCCTTCATCATGCTTTGGCGCGAAATGCCCTGTTCCCCGTGGACACCCATTCCCACTTCCATCTCATTGTCCCCAATCTCAAAAATGGGGCGTCCGGATGCTGGAATGATGCAAGAACTGAGTGCCACCCCGATGGTCCTCGTGTTTAGGTTGGCCTTTTCAGCCGCCGCCGCCACTTCTTCCAGAGTCGCTCTTTCCTCCGCCCTGGCTGAGGCAGCCTTGATAACAAAAAGGTCCCCGGCGATACCTCGCCGGTCCTGGCGAGATTCGAGAGGAGCGGAGGCAATGTCATCTGCAACTTTCATAGTCATGATAGGAACGTCTTCAGATGTCAGCATCTCGGCAGCCATGTCAAAGTTCAGGACGTCGCCTGAGTAGTTCCCGTAGAGAAACAAGACACCGGCTCCGCCATGAACGGCCTTGCCGGTCTGATAGATCGGCGCTGGTGGTGGAGAAGCAAAAATGTTTCCGGCCACGCTGGCATCAGCCATTCCTTGACCCACATATCCAGGAAACATCGGGTCATGACCGCTGCCACCTCCGGTTAATACGGCCACCTTCCCCAAAAAAGGAGCGTCCTTTCTCACCACAGCTTGTAGCCTTTCTAGCTGGCGGAGATATTGGGGGTAGGCCAAAGCCAATCCTTCAATCGCTTCTCGTGCCGCATTATTCGGGTTATTGAGCAGTTTCTTCACGGTAAAGAGTCTCCTCTGATGGCTTGCCGAATCGCCGCCGGTAGCTCATGGGTGTTATCTGAACAAGCTTTCGAAAGACCATTCCAAAGTAGCTCTGATCGCAAAACCCAATTTCCTGGCTAATCTCTGAGATGGATTTGTCCGTCGTCGACAGGAGGGCCTGGGACTTAGCGATTCGGAAATTGTTTAAATAGGAAAGGAAGGACTGCCCCGTCACTTGCTTGAAGAAACGCATGAAATAGGAAGTGCTCATCGCGCTGATCTTGGCAGCGTCGCTTACCGTGATGGGATCCCCATAATGGCGGTCAACCCACTCGAATAGTGAACGAAGACGGTCAATGGCTATTTGCTTATGGTTAAAGGCTTTCTGGGTTCCCAGATAATCCGTGTAATGGTTCACCAGCAGGACGAGAATCATCTTAAGATAAGTCTTGACGGCGAGACGGCCCCGATTTGAAGTAGCTGGTAATTCAGCCTGGATCTCCCTGATCAACTCGAGAATCCGAGCTGGAATCCCTGTTTGAGCAGGGACCACGTGAGGGAATTCGGAATCCTGGGAGTAGAAGGGCAACAGGTACTCCACACCATCGCCATTGGCTGTGGCAGTTCGGATTAGCTCGGGCTGAAAAATTAGGATGACCACTTGGTCCTTTGTGCCGTCGGGTTTGGCCAATTGGCGATGATACAGGGTGCTGCAAATCATTACCAGGTCACCACCCTTGGCAGGAAAGAAGCGATCTTGAATCTGAAATGTGGCCTCGCCGGAGTAGACATACACTAACTCGAAGTAGTCATGACGGTTCATCCGAACGCTGTGGTGGTCGCCACACTCGAAGAACCGAACTTCCACGGGAAAGGAAGGGTCAAACGGCCAGACGTGTACTCCTTGCGCATTGATTTGGGGTTCAAGGACCGGAAAGTCCATTTCCCAGGGGAGCTCAGTTTCTGTGCCCATAGGAGTAATCAAAGATACCCGTTGATCGATTTAACTCCGACAATCAGGAGAGCGTCCTCTGACCCGGAATTCTGCCAGGAATCCCATCTTGACAGAAAACAAGAAAGAAATGCCCGTATCGTTAAATTCTTCTTTCCTGCTCACAACCACTCTTGCAAGAACTCCACTGAACATAATCTGAGACGGGCTTACGACAAAAAAAAATGAAGCTTTCCGCTTGATTACTACATTTGAATGCTAGCGTTAACAACAGTGGCGGTCAAGTTCGAAGAATCGTCACAGAGATCTCAGTCCTAGTAACAGGACTAAGGATCTTGTCACATCCGCAGAAGTGCAGAGGAAGGAGAATAGGCTCATACCTGATCCGGGATCGCCCAGGGCATTCGTCCGGTCCGTGTCAGGAGTCGGTCAGCTTCTTCATCGTTCACGAAACGCTCCATCTTGCCGTCAAATACTAATTGCCGTCCTCCCAGCCGGAAGGAAATGTTCCCAAGATGGGCCAGGACGGTGCTTTGATGCCCACCCTCAATATCGGCATTGGGTAGTTTCCGCGATTTAACACAAGCAAAGAAGTTGTCCAGGTGTGCAGGCAGTGGTTAATAGAAACCGTCGTCGATCCATCGGTTTGGTATCTTTATTTGTAAGCCGTTGAGTTCGCCTCAAAGCTTGGGGTTTTCTCGAAACCAGAACTCTACCCGGCATCC
>JBGPHY010000618.1:0-3958 GCA_041484625.1 Terriglobia bacterium
GTGACCAATCGCCGAGGTTCCCTTTCCTGACCCTTCAGTAGTTTACGAAGGAGTCGTTGGGCTGCAAGCTGATCACGACGGGGTTGGACGAGAATATCCATCACGTCACCATCCGGGTCGACAGCCCGCCACAGATACTGTCGCTGACCCTGGATAGTCACGAATAGTTCGTCCAGGTGCCACGTGTCACCCAAGCGACCCTGTCGTCGCCTGAGTTTCCGGGCATATTCGGCACCGAACTTCCGACAGCACTGGAGGATTGTTTCGTAACTAACGATGACCCCACGCTCGGCCAGAAGATCTTCAACATCTCGGAAGCTCAAGCAGAAGCGGTAGTAGAGCCAAACGGCATGACTGATAATATCAGGTGGAAATCGGTATCCGTGATAAGTGGGCGGGTTGGTTTTCATCTACCCAGTCTGCTCGGGTTTCTTCAACTTGACAATACCGCTGGAGATGTATCGTCGTCAACTCACAGACGGGGTTCTGCGGCACAAACTCGAGCGTCTCGCAAACCGCCTTCTCAAGGTGACCGCCGAGCTCGAAAGACTCTTCCCCGCAGAAAAATGAGCAGAGATTGGCCGGTCAAGGCGAAGGACAAGTTTCTCAAAGATCCGGCGCTCAGGGAGCTATTGCCTGGTTTGGCAGTTGCGATCGAGTCACTGACTGAATTCACTGTGCAGAGTACAGAAACGACTCTTAGAAGCTATGCTGAGGAGAAACAGGTCAAGGCTGGACTGCTCATCAATGCCGCCCGCGTCATACTGACCGGAAAGGGAGTCGCTCCACCTCTCTTCGACGTCATGGTGGTGCTGGGACAAGCCCGGACGGTTGAAAGGCTTCGGCGGGGGTATTAGCAATTTGTGCCTCGCGGATTTCTCAACTGCTCTTGACGTCGTGCTGTTTTCGTCCAATGTGGCGGTCCTGAGCAGTCATCCTAGACTGCTCCGCAGACACCATGGCCGCAAAAATGGGGTCCCTCCAGTTCCCACTTCTCTCTTTTCGCGTTGGATCTAAAAAGAAAGACGCCTTTCTGGGTGCCAACGATTACTACGACCCTTCCCTTTTGCACCAGTACCTCTCGCCCGGATACCAGCACCAACCTCGCGCTAGAACTCTCTCCCGGCAAAACTGAATCCGAAATTCCCAGTCGTGCTGGAAACGATACTGACGGCTGAGACAGGCTGGCCGTTAGTGGAGCGGACTTCCAGTGGTCCGTAGCTGGAAATTCCAAGCGTACCCAGGATATTTTTGTCCAAGTAAAAGCTCCCGCTTTCTATCGTGATGCCGGTTTTCTGGCCCACAATATTACCACCAAGGCCCCTCGAAATCACGTCAACTGTCGCTTGCCCGCTCCCTGCATTGGCAATTACCAATGAGGATTGGAAGCTCCCAACATTAGTGGCTGAAGCGATAGAAAGGCGAGTCCCAATGGGCGATAATCCAACCAAAGTGGGGGCATTGTTGGAGTTCTGGATGACCGACACGAAGGCTTCCACGTGCACATTGGTCGTCAACCAGACACTACCCGCTTCCTCACTACTCCCGAAAGTTGGATTGACGCTGAGAATCTGGACAAAACCCCGGGCAGGAAGATAGACGACTTTCTGGTGGGACTCACCTCCCGAGTCCGAGAGTGCTGCGACCACCATCCCCGGCATGTCAGTCAGATTCTGAATACCCAGGTTCGAGCGGACCCCTGAATTGTCAACTGCATAGGGAAGGCTTGTGAACTGATTGGCATCAGCCAGTTGAGCCCGCATTACGCCTGCCGGATGATCCGAGGTGTGGATATTGACATAAAACTTCTGCGGAGTGGCTACAAGGTCTCTGAGGGTTGAGAGCGTGGTATCACTGGTGGGAAGGGAAAGGACCTTGACGAGTTTTCCTGTTCCAGTAGAATCGGTGAAACTTTCTGTTCCAGAATTAATCACTACCGGACCGTTTTCACTCGGTAATCCCGAATGGATATGGAAACCCGTGATGGTGACGGCGCCGGGGAAGCTGTAATTAGCATCAAACATGATTGCGCCGGAAGTGATCTGACCGGTCGCGTCTCTAGTGACGTCCAGGGCTACCAATACCGGAGCGCTGGCATTGAGGTCAGTAATTGCAGGGTTTTCGTTGCTCGGAAGCAGAGTGGCTTTGTAAAAGTGTGTTTCACTGGTGAGCTGTCCACGGACTACTCCCGCCGGGTGGTCTGGAGTATGCAGGTTGACATAGTATTGATAGGGTGTCTTGGTCAGTCCATCCAAGGCAGCCAATTGTGCTTCCGTTGTAAGCAAAGGGGTCGTGAAATTCAGGTTCCCCTTTCCAGTTGAGCTTTCCTCGGATTTCAATCCTGAGTTGATGACGACCGGGCCATTCTCTCCGACCGCACCATGGTGAATGTGAAAACCGGTCAGGGTTACGGCCCCCGGGAAATCGTAGACTGCATCGAAGACCACCGTCCCTGAGGTGACAGCTCCGCCAGCGTCCCGGTTGACGGTGGCCTTCACCTGGACAGATCCGAGAGCATTGAGACCGGTGATGGCTGGGTTTTCATTGTCGGTACTAAGTCGTGCACTTAGATAAAGAGTTTGGGTTGATTGAGCCTGTAGAGACGAACCTAAGGCGAGAATCGAACAAAAGAGAATCCCCATTGTTTTCGCGCTGATTTTCATCGTGCCTCCATATTTGTTTAAGGGACAGCCCCATCCAGGGACATCCCCGCGGATTTGCATGCCATTTGGGAAGCTATGCATTTTGAAGATTTTACCCGTCATCATAGAGCGGAATCACCAACGCTTGGAAGGCTGCCGGATGAAATGTCACAAATCCCCCATGAGTGGTTGAAAAATCGGACTGAAAGGTCCGGCTACGAAGGGTTTGAATCAATACAGAAACTCAGTGGCGGTTTGAGTGAAACTTGACAGTGGCCCTGTGCTGTAAATCGAAGACGGTTTGCGAGCTTTACCGGATGTATCTTGTTCAAGAATATCGTGGTCAGAGACTGGGACGCCGCCTCTTCGAAATGGCAGTATCGGAGGCAAAGGCGCGCGGCTTCATAGAGGTGAACCTGAAGACATCGTCAGGATTGATAGAAGCCATCGCCCATATCGAGCGACAGGATTTCTTACTATCAGTGGAAAGAGCGCAGACGACAATTGCGACCTGGTGACGCACAAATCGTTGGAATGAGGCGTCGACGTCAGCCGCCAGAACCGGTTTTGACAGCCATAATGGTTGTGCTCGAACAATCGCCTCTCAATCGTTGGTGCGCCTCATTATTGTTATTCGGTCTCTCTGCCTGCTTACGAGAAAAAACGGCATCGCGGGTCAGTCCGCACAGGCCCAATGAGAACTGATAAGGCCCTGGACTTATACAAGAAACACTACATAGATCTTTGGTTTGAGAGAACTGGGCTCCTCCAGGCAATCAAAAAGAAATATGGTTGCGTCAGCGCCCTTTATCCGGGAAGCCTTTTTCACATCGCTCCTTCCTTCTTCTTTCCCCACGTGGTCTACGTCGATCAAAGCCCGCTGACACGGGAGTTCTTCGCCGACACGGCAGGGGTTTTGCATCATATTGACAGGAACAAGAAACACAAGCGATCACCTGAAGAATCGAAAGTAACAGAACTCTCAAAGAACTAGCGAGTTAGGAGGGGGTGAAGAAATAATTAGCTGAGCCTGCATTATTTGCGGGACAAATGGAACGCAAAATTGTGTTGTCTGGTGGATGATCAGAGGCCGGGCGAACAACTGGGACCGAAAATGGCGGCAGGACCGGAAGGGTTCCAGCTGTGGCAAAAGAATCGCCAACGCACGATGGAAGAGATTCTGGCCGGAGCGCCGTTTCGCATCTTGGAAAGTGAGCGTGGGCAATATGACGGTCTGCTGGATTTTATGCTGCAGCACGGGCTGGGGGCCGCTGCCACTGAGATATGGCCGTCGGAGTTAAAGAAGGACAAGGGAA
>JBGPHY010000619.1:0-3956 GCA_041484625.1 Terriglobia bacterium
CGGAGGAGCCTGGTTCAGAATCGCCGAACTCAACTCAAACCCGGTTTGCCCCTGGAACGGTCGCACGCCTCCGGCCATCTCGTAGAGCACCACACCTAGCGCCCAGATGTCGCTGCGGGCATCGGCGGGCTGGCCCAGTAACTGCTCGGGTGCCATGTACGGGAGTGTCCCCGCTATCCCCTGCGTCTCGGTGAGACTCTCGGTGACGGCCGTCGCGCTTGCCGGTCGAAAGAGTTTCGCCAGGCCAAAGTCGAACACCTTGACCTGCTTCTTGGGGGTCAGGATGATATTGCCGGGCTTCAGGTCCCGATGCACTACTCCGTTCTCGTGCGCCTCCTCCAGTGCCGCCGCAATCTGCACCCCCACCGCCATGACCTCCGGCTCCGGTAATGGCCCGGAGGCGAGACAATCGCTCAAGGTGGTTCCCGGGACGTACTCCATGGCCAGAAAGTCGACCCCTTCTTCGCTGTCAAAGTCATAAACGGCTGCGATGCCCGGGTGGTTCAGCCTGGAGAGTGCAAGGGCTTCGTTGCGGAAGCGTTTGCGTGCCTGTTCGTCGCTCAGCGTGCCGGAGGGAAGGACTTTGATGGCAACCTGGCGCTGCAGGTGCTGGTCGAACGCACGATAGACTTCGCCCATGTTACCCGAGCCGAGTTTCTCAGTCATTTGATAATGACCAAGCGTTTTCCCGATCATGCTGGTTGGCCTATCTGGAATCCTTAGTATAAAGTGCGTTTTTCATCCGCAGGGTGTGATAGCAGCAACGTAAAGCACGAGGGCCTCCGCAAGATTTTCCGGGAGATGTTTGATTCACCTGACCGGCCCCAGGTAACGGTCGAGCCAGGTCAGGGTTTCCTTGATGAATTCGTTTCTGGGAGGGATATGGTCAGTTTCGTACAATTTCCGCTGCTTGTCCGGCGTTCCCAAGAGATCAAACATAGGGTTTTGTGAGGTCTCAAGAGGGAAAATCGTGTCGTATTTGCCATTTAACATCAAGGTTGGCGTTTTGACCCTGGTCACATAATTGATGTCATTGACTTCTGGACGTCCGCCGCCTTTGATGCCTCCTGCCAGCAAAACGCTGGCTTTGAGACGTTCCTCCACGGCCGGGATGATGGCTCTTGCCCACCCACCCCAACTCATTCCGTAATAGGCAAGTTTTCTGCTATCAATATCCTGACGTGTCTCCAGATAGTCGACGCATCTTTTGAAATCTTTGACTTCTTGGATAAATAACTCCGCGGATTGATGAGAATTGAAGTCACTATCGATAAGGGCATCATTTCCGCGCTCGAAGGTCCCTTTATAGACAGGATAGAGGACCGCCCGGCCATTTTTCACGATGAAAGAAAGATACAGGGGAAACTCATAAAAGCTTTCCAGGTCTTTGCTGGATCTTTCATATTGAGAACCAGTGCCAGGAAAATAGATGACTGTTTGAAAGGGGGGCACTCCATTCTTGGGAAGAAAAAGATAGGCGATGACCCGCTCACCGCCATAGGCGGCATCAAAGGTTATCTTCTCTTGAATCCAACCTCCAGAGCTTTCTTGCCTCGATTCCACGCGGGCTTTCAAATCCGTTTTGTCATAAGAAAATTGCTCTTTGTAAACCTTAAAGACAGGATCTGCGACCGGCTTTTCATTGTAAAAATCTCTCGTTTCACCTAACTTCGCCATTTGAAACGCTGATCCCGGTATTTTCTCAGGATCAGGGTAGACAGCACATCGGAACCCATTCTTGGCAGAACGATCCATGGGAGGAGCTTGACTCAAATTTCCGAACATATAGGAGTTATCGTCCCAGGCGCCGCCCCTGATCAATCGTCCTTTCGGGGTTTCGTTCCAGCACCATTCTCTGACATTTCCCGCCATGTCAAAGGCCCCGTAGGACGTTATCCCTGGAAGGCTCCCCACCGGGACGGGGCCTTTGCCCCTGAAATTACTAAAAGGAGCGAATACGGCCAAACCCAATGGAGTATATCCACCCCACGCCATGTTCCAATGGTCCTCTGTTGGCAGGTTCTTCCTGACAAATTCAGCATACGCTGCTGCCTCGTACCAGCTGATTCCTGAAACCGGATAATCCCACTGCCCCTCTGGGTAATCTCCCGCCTGCCAGGTAGCCGGGCCGGGTTGACCCGTTTGGTCTATGAATCCCTTGACCGCCTCTTCCCAAGGCAGTTCCCTTCCTTCTTTCATGAATTTCTGTTTCCAGTATTTCCTGTTTCTGTATCCGCCGCTGTTGAGGAATTCTTTGTATTGTTTGTTTGTGACCTCATACTTGTCTATATAGAAATCTTCCAATTTCCCCAGATTAGTTTCCGCTCCCCGGACCCGCACCATGCCCGGCGGAATGCTGCCTTGCTTATCTAACACTCTCACGAGATCGTATGGAATGATGATGCCAGGTTTAGGTTTCGCAAAATAGACAACCCAGGTTTTAGACGCCGCCAGGACCGTCTCATAGCCTTCCTTTTCTATTTTCCATCTGAAGATTCCGATAGGCAGCCTGATCTTTTCGATCGGCGAAACACCGAGATATGTCCATTCGCTCTCCGGAGCCTTATATTCTTTCATGAAGATTGTTGCACCGGGGGGCTCTGTCTTGATGTTGATGTTCAATGAACATTTTGAAAAGAGCCCGGCAAGCTTCGGATCATGCGGAATGTATTCTTCCGCCTTTTCTGCAAGCCTGTAGGCGGGGACGAGATTCCGCCAAACATCGTTTTCTCCGATAATCCGCTCGATTTCTGGAAGAGCTTGTTCTCTGGCCCAGCGTACCCTGGCCTGGTGCCTGGAGAACAGCATGCCGAGAAAGACGAGAACAAAAAGTATGACGATCGCCGGAATAGCCACCCGGGGCTTTCGGGCCCGGCGCACGAGCCATCGGAGATTCAACGGCCCGGTTTCCGCGATGCGAAGACTCTCCTGATATCCTTTCAGATCCTTCAGCATCTCCTCTGCCGAGGAGTAGCGTGATTCCGGTTTCTTCTCTAAGGCCCGCTGCACAATCCGTTCCAATTCCGGAGGTACATCCGGCTTCAGGCTCTTCAGCCGCTGGGGTGGCTCATGCACAATCGAGTAAAGCAGGGAAGCCTCGTGCTCTCCTTTGAACGGCAATTGGCCGGTCAACATCTCAAATAAGACCACCCCCAGCGACCAGAGGTCCGTGCGACGGTCCACTCCTTGCCCCTGCGCCTGCTCCGGAGACATGTAGGCCGCGGTCCCCATCGTAGTCCCGGTCCGGGTCACTCGCGTGGTCCCCGCCAACCTCGCCAGTCCGAAGTCCACGATCTTGGCCAGACCATCTTCGGTCATCAAGATGTTGGCGGGTTTGATATCCCGGTGAACGATGTCTCGCTGGTGAGCTTTTTCCAGGCCCCGGGCTATTTGGATGGTGATGTCCAGTGCCTCCTCGACTCCCAGAGGCCCGCGCTTGATCTTGGCCTTCACGCTTTCCCCGCTGTAGTAAGCCATGGCAATGTACATCTGCCCGGCTTCGGTCTCGTCAAACTCGTGGACAGTGCAGATATTGGGATGGTCCAACTCGGAGGCCGCCTGGGCCTCATGAACAAACCGCTCGTGAGCTTCCCAATTGCTGGTTAAGGCGGGCGACAGGAATTTCAGGGCGACAATTCTCTTGAGCCGAAGGTCCTCGGCTTTGTAGACCACTCCCATGCCTCCACTGCCGATATTCCCCAGGATGCGGTACTTGCCATTGAGGATCGTTCCGGCACGGATTTCTTCCGGGTGGTCCGGGAGAGTGACGGTGCGAGAGTCAAAGGCTTCGTCAGGAGCGATTAATCGGGTACCGCATTTGCTGCAGAGTGGGGAATCCGGCGGATTGGCTGATTGACATCGAGGACATTGGACCGACATGGTCAACACCTCGTGGGGCCGATTGCCCAGATAATAGAAGACTGTGAAGTACAAGTCAACCGCTATGCGGATTCTAC
>JBGPHY010000620.1:0-3955 GCA_041484625.1 Terriglobia bacterium
GGCTTCGCCAGCCGGATCGCTCCTGCGGGCGCTGAGTCGGCTACATGTACGATGGGCAATTTACATGGTTAGTACCTCGCAACTAACAAGATCCGCCAGGCTTGGCCTGGCGCACCCCTATGCAAAGGGGGAAGGGCGGTCGCAGACCGCCAGGGGGCTGTCCTCGTAACGAAAGGCACGGCCAGATTCCGACGGAGACAACCCCCCCCTTCAAAAAGGGGAATCAGGCGCCATTTTCATCCCCAGTGGTGAAGTCGAAAAGGTCATGCGGCACTCTTCGGAAATCAACGTATGAACTCGTCGATGTAAGTGTTATCTTGCTCCTCGCTAAGATCCGTCGTGTCGCCCAGTACATAACGATATTGAAAGGTTGGCCCGAGAGCTACAATCCGATGCATCCAATTTGTTGGGTCGGTCCACAATACCGGCCGGATTCCCATGGCCTTGGTAAGATCGCTGAGATCCCAATGAAGCGCAAAGCCGGGAATTACCGCATCGAATAGGTCGGTGTTCATCTCTCTTTCCAGAGCGGCTCGCAGACTGTAAGGTGTTCGATCCAGCCAGACCTTACTGATCCGGGTATCAATCGCAGCCCCCAGCAAAAGCCAGATTCCCTTTATACCCCGGGCGGCAGCGCGAATAGAGGACGGATCTACATCACTGCGAGCGGCGAGGAGATCCACACCACGTAAAAGATCGTGGGCCCGCATCGCCGGCAAAACCCGACCGATCTGGTTGGCTCGTGCATTCGTTATCCAATTTCCAAGGAATGGCCGATGATCGTATTCTTTAGGAGAGTCACGGGGTTCCAGTTCGAGGACAACCCGTCCGGACTTGGCGATTCTTTCCGCCCACGTAGCCGTCGATTCATCCGCCACCAGCAGTACAGCCCTTTTTCGCCCAGGGGAAGGGGGCACGTGCAGCGTTGCGTCAATCTCGACCCCTGGCTCACTCTCAATCCTAATGCGTTGACGCTTACCCTCAGGGCCGCTTGACTCATCCAATATCTTCACGACTGGGGAGGCGCCCTCCGAAGGAATTTGCAGCTTGCGCAGTTCGGCCTGCAATTCAGGTATTGTTCCCTGCCTTTCCTTGGCGTGAAAATCGTCCAAGATCAACTGGTAGAGCTTTCGGCTTCCCGGTTCATCCTCGACATGGCCACTTCGTGTAACCAAGAGTTCGTGGTTGGGATAGAGTTTCACCGGCTGTTCATGAAAATCACCCCGGCCCTCGTTGAGCCACCGGATCATCCACTCATAGACGGCTTCTCGGCTTTCGAGGGGAGTGCCGTGAGGGCCCGATCCGACGAAGAAGCGCACCTTGTCTTCAGAACCGTAAAGTGCGTACCAACGCCGGGCCTCCTCATAGACCAACCTCGCGCCGGCAGGTGTAAAATAGTCGTGCTCGGTCGCCTGGATGAGCCAGGGAGTTGGGGCAGATAATTCCACAAAATCTGCCACATCGAGCCCCCAGGAAAGGAAATTGGGAAAGCTCATTTCTGAATCGGGGTCCGGGCCTGCAAATAACAGCCGATATGAATTGGGAAAGCAGGCGGGCACGACCGCTTTGAGTCTCGGGTCCAGCGCGCCAATGAATGTAGTCAGTGCCCCGCCGCCCGAGCAACCCATGGCTCCAGCGCGTGTGGCGTCTACCTCAGGCCGGCTGAGCAGATAGTCGAGGGCTCGTTTAGCATCCCAAACGAAATAGCGAGCCACACTCTGACCAATCAAGATGCACTGGGCTCCCGCATGGAGATGCTCGTTAACGGACCAGCCTGCCAAGGGTCCATCGAGTTGCCGGTTATACGTTTGTTCTCTTTCACCTTGCCCTATGGGGTCAAAAGTCAGGGCTACAAAACCCTTCAAGGCCAGATTGGCGGCGAGTCTCTGCGGTTCCGGCTTGCCCTCCTGCGTGTGGCCGGACTGCAGAAGGACAGCAGGGTAGCGACCGGGCCGGTTGGGTCGGTAAAGATTGGCGGTGACGAAAAGGCCCGGCAAGCTCTCAAAGATGACTTTTTCGATGGTGTAAGACTCAGCCTGAATACGGCCGGTAATTCTTGGATTCAACGGTCCGTTGTAGTCTGGCAGACCACCCACAATCTCCAGGAGTGTTTCGCGGACCGTTTTTTTCCTGCGCTCCGCGTCGGCAACCGTGTGGATTTGGGCGATGGCGCTCTCCCGTTGTTGCAGTTGCTCTTGTGCGATCTGGTTCATCCATCGCAGAAGGGGGTCTTGGATGGGCCCTTGAGCAGATAGAGATAAGGGATTGAGAAAAGTGGCAAACAAAAACGGGATTGTCGTTAGTTTCATGGAAATTAGGCCCAGCGGCGGTTGACACATCCGCCCTACAGGATTCGTCCAACCTTTTCCTGTAGGGCGTTTTTGTAAAACGTCAAGGCGTGGTCACCCTGCCCAGCGGCGGTTGACACAACCGCCCTATAGTACCCGGTATCCTTTGGCTTGCAGAATGGGAGTCAACATCCGGCGGGCGTTTCCGCCAAGAATGAGTTCCTTGGCTCGGTCGGGGATTTCGGCGCCTAGAACCTTCGCGAGTTGTGAAGCGAAACTCCGGCCTCCGGCATCGCTACCATAGATCACTCGTTCCGCGCCCAGTTCGCGCACAGCCATCTCCACGACCCCAGAAGTGGGATCAAACCCAGCTATGTCCCCGGCCACATTTTTTGTGGCGCGGATAATGCGAATCCCGCGTTCCCAGTCTCCCCCCGTGTGAGCGCAAATGAATTGAACCTGGGGATGTCGCTCGGCAAGTTCAACCAGGTCGTACGGGGTGGATTCACCAGGCTCATTGCCGCCGGCTTTGAGCCAGGTGTGTTGCAGGATAGGCACCTTCATTGTGGCAGCCCGCTCAACGATAGGGTCCATTTCTGGAACGTTGCAACGCCGGTCAGCTTCCAACTCTCCGATGCTGACCATAGGGCCGTCCCGCACGCAGCGATCGAACTCCTGCAGGCTGAAGTCGAGATAGGCTGGGCTCAAATACACCGACCCAAAGGCACGGTCGGGATAGCGCCGCAAAGCGCGCAGCACTCGATCGTTTTCTTCGCGGATTTGTTGCGCAGTAGGATGAAAGTCGAGAGAGTACCCCTGGGAAAGGATTAGCCGCTCGATCCCGACTCGATCAGCGAACTGAATCAATACTTCCATGCGTTCTTCGGGGGTGTCGCCCGGAACGGAATGGAGATGACTGTGCATGTCCCATATTCGTGTGCGCGTGCCCGATTCCGAGGCACGAGACAACAAGGACATAGGCTCAGCAAGCGCCAATGACCAGCTCGCCCAAAAACTCTTAAGAATTGTACGCCGATGGACCGGCATAGTCCCTCCGTTCAATGCCCCATGTCGTGGCAGATGTTGCAGGAAATGGAGGCCTTTCGCAGCTTGTGACAATCAACGCAGGCGCCCATGGAAATGTCTTTCTCCTGCCATAGATAACCCCGGTCGTATACCGGACCATGGCATACCTCACAATCCACCTTTGCGTTTATGTGCCTCTGGTGACTGAAGAAAACAAAGTTCGGGAGTCGATACAGTCGGGTCCACGAAAGGGGTCTGCTTTCTTTTTCGAGTTGAGCTAATTTCTGGATCGCGGGGCTGTCTTTCATGATGCTCTGATGACAGCTCATACATTCCGCGACCCCCGGTATTTGCAGTTGTTCACCAGTTTCCAGCTTCTGATGGCAAACGTCGCATTTCATTCCAACCTGGCTATGGCGTTTGTGGCTGAAGGGGATCGGCTGCATATCCGCCTCGGCGGTTGCCTTGATTGGCTGGGGCTCACGCCCTGGCCCCGGCGAAATCGGTCTCGGTTGAGCTTGTCTTATCATTCTTGTTGGACCGCTTTGTCCCTCAGGCAAAAGGGCATATGCCGCTAGCAGGGGTGAAGCGGAGACATCGGTACTGAAATATCCGCCAGGTCCGACCGCGATCACCACGAA
>JBGPHY010000621.1:0-3953 GCA_041484625.1 Terriglobia bacterium
AAAAACACGTTTCACGCCATCGGGATTCTGGTCCGATCCGATGATCGGGACAACTGTGGACGGTCGATGTCTGACGCCCAAGGCCCAGCAGGTTCCGAATCGGACCGCTCCCGGTCAGCTAAAGGCGCATTGCTCAATGGACTTTGGCAATGTGGAGTTTGAGTTCAAAGGAATAATCTATGAAGAGAGTTGTTGCCTGTTTGTTTGTCAGTGTTGTCCTGAAAGGCGTTCTCATCGCACAGTCATCTCCTCCGACCCAGGTGACTCTCGCGCAAGCGGTCCAGGAAGCACTTGAGAAGAACCTCGGACTCTTGGCTGAACGCTACAACCTGAGTATTGCCGATGCCAGGATTGCCACCGCCCGACTTCGGCCGAACCCGGTCTTTAGCCTCGGGTCTGACTACAATGACTGGATGAGTGCCGGCTTTACACCTGTCAAAGCTCTGGGGCCGGCCGAGGTCAACTTCCGCACGGACTTCCTTTTGGAGCGAGGCGGCAAGCGCAGAAGCCGGATTGAAGTAGCGGAAAACGCGCGCGGTGTGGCTCAATTGCAGTTCTTGAACTCCACCCGAACCCTGCTCCTTGATGTGCAAAGCGGCTTTGTTGATGTCCTGCTGGCCAAAGAAAGCCTGGCTCTGGCCAGAGAGAACCTGGCTGCTTTCCAGAAAATTGTAGACATCAATTCTGCCAGAGTAAACGCAGGAGACCTGGCCCAGGTGGAACTTCTACGGACTCGAGTCGCAGCGCTGCAATTTCAAAATGTGGCGTTACAATCGGAAGCCCGGCTGAAGGTTGCCCGAACTCACTTGCAGAACCTGATGGGTCGAACTGTCAGGTCACCGGAATTTGACGTCGTAGGGGACTTTCAGAAGTCCGACAGGCTGTATACCGTGGAAGAATTGCGTCAGCAAGCCTTGGAACTACGGCCAGACCTGCAGGCATTGGTTCGTGAACAGGCTCGGTCCCTGGCCGACATCCGGCAACAGGAGGCTTTGGGCAAGGTGGATTTCACGATCGGCGCTCAAGTCCATCGGCAGTATGGTGATGGGGTTCCGGGTCCCGGAAATTCATTGGGTCTCTTTTTCAGCGCGCCCCTCCTGGTTTTTAATCGCAATCAGGGAGAGATCCTGCGAGCCCGCCAGGAGCAGCGGCAGATAGAAACCCGAATCCGCGCCTTGCAGGCGGAGATTCTGACCGAAGTGGAAAACGCCTACCAGCAGTGGAAAACCTCCGGCGACCTGCTGCACAGTATCGAAACAGGAATGCTCGAGCAGGCGCGCCAGGTCAGAGAAACCACGGAATACTCCTATCGTCGCGGCGAAGCGAGTTTTGTGGAGTTTTTGGATGCCTAGCGGGCTTTTAATGACATCATGCAGAGCTACAACGAGGCTCGTACCGAGTATGCGCGGAGCCTCTTCCTGATGGATTCCACAACAGGCAAGGGGGTGAACCCGTGAAGAAACTGGAGCTGTATTTCCTCATTCTGGGACTCATACCGTTCTCTGGATGCAGTGACAAGAAAACACTCAGAGAGCCGATTGCAGGCATAGCCTCGCCCTCTTCTCAACCTGGGCTCGTGATCATTCCGGCAGATTCCCCCAAGCTGCAACAAATCCGGGTTGAATCGGTGAGGACATCTGAGGTGCCGGTTGACGAAGTCACTGCAGCCGGCAAGATCGAGGTCAATCCCAACCGGGTGTCGCGGATAGTGCTTCCGGTGGCCGGTCGGATCTCAATGGTGTACGTCAAACTGGGGGATCGCGTGGCATCGGGAGAACCCCTGCTGGCGCTGGAGAGTCCTGACGCCGCAGCGGCTGAATCGGCCTTCATCCAGTCGGAAGCCTCTGTGACCCAATCTAGATCGGCATTGGGGAAAGCCCAGGGCGATTTCGATCGCGCCAGCGACCTCTATCAACATGATGCCGTCGCCAAGAAGGAGGTATTGAGTGCGGAAAATGCCCTGACTCAAGCCAAGTCCGGCGTAGACCAAGCTCAGGCAGTCAGAGAGCAGGCGGTCCGCCGTCTGGAACTCTGGGGGCTCAAAAGCGGCAGTTTCGGCCAGAAGGTCATCGTTCGGTCTCCAATTTCTGGAAAGGTTCTGGAGCTTAGTGTGACGGCTGGCGATTATCGAAATGATACCACCGCGCCGCTAATGACTGTTGCTGATTTGAGTACCGTGTGGGTTTCCTCGAATGTTCCGGAGAGTTACATCCGCCGCATTCAGGTGGGTGAACATATCGATATCACCTTGCTGGCCTATCCAGGCGAGATGTTTCGCGGGAGGGTGCGCCGAATCGCTGACACGGTGGATCCCCAAACCCGCACAGTAAAAGTGCAAGCGGAACTGGATAACACCGGAGGAAAGTTTCTCCCCGAGATGTATGGCAACATTCGCCACGTTGAGGCCATGCAACCCGCTCTGGTTTTGCCAGGGAATGCTGTGGTGCAAGGCGATGGGACGAGCCTGGTGTTCTTGGAATTGGAAAAGGGAAAATTCCAGAAAACCAGCGTTCAAACGGGGAAGCGGTTTGGTGACCTCTTACCGATTCTGAGTGGACTCAAGCCAGGCGACCGCGTGGTGGTTGACGGAGCCATGTTGCTGCAACAATAAAGGAGAGAGACTTGATAGCAAAGCTGTTGAGATTTGCCTTGCACCAGAGATTTCTTTCGGTTCTTACCGGCTTCGTGTTGATAGGACTCGGCATTTGGACTTTCAACCAGTTGAAGATCGAAGCCTATCCCGATATCTCAGACACTCAAACGGTGATCATCACCCTGTACCCCGGTCATGCTGCCGAGGAAGTGGAGCAGCAGGTGACGGTCCCCCTGGAGCGAGTCCTGAACAGCACCCCCAATGTGATCGCACGGCGCTCCCGGACTATTTTCGGGCTTTCGGTGGTCGAACTGACTTTCGCCTACGGCACGGACGATTATTTTGCGCGGCAGGTTGTGCTGGAAAAGCTGAGAGATGTCACTCTGCCCGACGGCGTCACCCCTGCACTCGGGCCGATGTCCACCCCTATCGGCGAACTGTATCGGTACACATTGGAAGGTCCCGGCTTGGATGTCATGCAACTCCGGGAGTTGGAAGACTGGGTGATTGAACCCCGCTTTTTGCAGGTCCCGGGGGTCGCCGATGTGACTCCCTTTGGCGGATTGATCAAGCAGTACCAGATCGAAATTGACCCGCTGGCACTGGACAAATACGACCTCAGCATCAGTCAAATTGCCCAGGCAGTGAATGCCAACAACCAGAATGCCGGTGGAGCTCTGCTGGACAACCGCCAGCAGTCCATGGTCATTCGAGGTGTCGGCCTGGTCCAGTCCATATCGGACCTGGAAACCATCATGGTGAGCGAATCCAAAGGAGTTCCGGTTTTTGTGCGAGATGTGGGGCGGGTGAAGATCGGAGCGGCTCCGCCCACGGGGATTTTTGGAATTAACGACAGCCCCAACGCCGTGGAGGGGATTGTCCTGATGCGACGCGGTGAGAACCCTACAGAGGTCCTCATGGGGATCCATGAGGCCGTGGAGGAACTCAACTCCACGCGTTTACCCGCCGGGGCCCGGATCGTCCCCATCTATGACCGGAGTGAACTGGTGGCCAACACTTTGCATACGGTCTCGCACACTCTTCTGGAGGGGTTAGTCATTGTCACCGCCGTGCTGTTTCTTTTCCTCGGAAGTGTGCGGGCTGCTCTTCTAACCGCCATCACCATCCCCCTCTCGCTCCTCTTTGCCTTTATCTGCATGCACTTCACCGGCATCCCTGCCAATTTGCTGAGCCTGGGAGCCCTGGATTTCGGGATCATTGTCGATGGTACACTGATCATGGTGGAACACATTGTTCATTCACTCTCAAAACGGGAGAACCAGCGCAGCAACGCGATCCTGGATGTGATTCGGGATGCGGCCCTCGAAGTTGAACGGCCCATATTCTTTTCCCTGGTCAT
>JBGPHY010000622.1:0-3938 GCA_041484625.1 Terriglobia bacterium
GAATTGGTGTAGGGGCGGATCCCAGTGTCCGCCCCCCAGTGGGCGCACACAGGGGTGCGCCCCTACAGATCGATACGCTGCTGGACCTGGCCATCCAGATTGCCGATGCCCTGGATGCTGCCCACGCGAAAGGCATCGTTCACAGAGACATCAAACCCGCCAACATCTTCGTTACCCAACGGGGTCAGGCCAAGGTGCTGGATTTCGGGCTGGCGAAGTTGACGCCTCGTCACCTCCCTGTTCTGGGGGCAGCCAGTGCTTCGGACTTGCCCACGGCCACGGCTGAAGAGGCGGAGTTGACCAGCCCGGGGGTGGTGCTGGGGACGGTCGACTACATGAGTCCGGAACAGGCAATGGGGATAGAACTGGATGCCCGGACGGACCTGTTCTCCTTTGGCGCCGTGCTTTATGAAATGGCCACGGGAACCAGGCCCTTTAAAGGCAACACCACGGCCCTGGTCTTCAATGCCATTCTCAGCCAGGCCCCCACGCCGCCAGTTCGCCTGAACCCTGCCGTGCCGGACGAGTTGGAGCGGACCATCATTAAGGCCCTGGAGAAGAACCGGGAGCTGAGATACCAGTCAGCCAGAGACATGCTGACCGACCTGAAGCGCCTGAAGCGCGACACCGATTCGGGCAAGTCTGCGGCGTATCCGGCGGCAGCAGGTCGTATCCTGCCCCGCTGGAATGCAAAGCGCTGGATCGCGGTAACGGCACTCCTTGCGGTCTTGATCGTCCCGCTCTACTGGTACCTCTCCCGCGAGAAGAGCGAAGTGATTCGGGAACCGATGCAAATAGTTCCCTTCACCACCCTGCCAGGTATGGAGGCCAACCCGAAATTTTCGCCGGATGGCAAGTTTGTCGCCTTCCAGTCGAATGGACCGGGCCGGGATAATTGGGACATCTATGTAAAACAAGTTGGAGGGGAAGGGCAATTGAGGCTAACCTCTGATCCTGCCTGGGACAGTCGCCCTGTCTGGTCGCCAGATGGGGGAGAGATCGCGTTTGTGCGTGTCTCGGGAGAGGCCGCTTCCATTTATACAGTACCGTCCCTGGGAGGGGCGGAACGTAAACTTTATGAATTAAGAGCACCTTCAGGTGCAAGTTATTTGTCGTGGTCGCCGGACGGGCGCTGGCTGGCATTTTCCGAGAAAAGCGCTGTGGAGAGTCCTGCCCGGATTTTCCTGCTGTCTCTCGATACGCGGCAAAAGATTCCCCTGACCTCCCCTCCGCCGGGCCCCTATGGTGATTCCTCTCCCGAGTTTTCCCCGGACGGGAAGCGGGTGGCCTTCGTGCGGCAAACGGAATATGCCGTGTTGGACATCTGGGTCCAGCCGGTCTCCTCAGGCGAGGCCACCTGGCTCACAAACGAGAATTACAGCGATATTTTTAAGCTGGCATGGACCGCCGACGGGCGCGAGGTCGTTTTTGCAGCGGGGCTAAGGCGCGGGCTTTTCCGTGTTCCCCTCACCGGTGGAGCGCCGCAGGCGGTTGCCGGCATTGGAGATAATGCTTCGGACCCAACGATCTGGGGAAAGCACATGGTATTCACGCAGTATTCAGGCGGTTCAGCTAAAATCTGGCGCATGCGGGGACCCAATTACAAAGGAAAAGACCGCTCTGCTGCCCCGATCCTGCCTTCGACGCGCTCTGAATGGAACATGGACTACTCCCCTGACGGCAAGAAGCAGGCCTTTCAATCAGATAGATCTGGTCTTTTTGAGATCTGGACCTGCGACAGCGAGGGAACAAATCCTGTACAGCTGACCAACCTGCGAAGATTCTGTGGAACCCCCCGTTGGTCTCCCGATGGCAAGCGGGTCGCTTGTGACTGCAGGCCGGAGGCGGATAGCGAGATTTATGTCATTGACGCGGATGGAGGCCTTCCTCGTCGCATGACAAATGAAAAATCGCAGGATCAGGTTCCAAACTGGTCTAGGGACGGGCGATGGATCTTTTTCTCATCCAATCGCAGCGGGAATTATCAGGTTTGGAGGATACCTTCCGAAGGAGGCAAGGCCGTCCAAGTCACCAAGGGAGGGGGGTTCTATGCCAGGGAGTCCTTCGACGGCAAAATACTCTATTACACCAAGCCAGGGCGACGAGACTATAATTTTGGCCCGATCTGGAAAGTCCCTCGCGAAGGAGGCGAAGAAACCCTGGTCCTGGACCGGGAGGTTGAGTGGGGAAACTGGGCGCTGAGGCAGGAAGGTCTCTACTTTTCAACCTTCAACGGCAAGAAATATACGATTGAATTTCTCAGCTTCCAGACGGGGGAAGTCACTCTCATCTATCAGGAGGAGACTACTAATTCTCGATTTTATCTGACAATCTCCCCCGATGGTCAATGGTTTCTTTACAACGACTATGAGTCTTCTCGGGAATCGGACCTGATGCTGGTGGAGAACTTCAGGTAATTGGGGCCTGTAGGGCGGTTGTGTCAACCGCCGCATTAAAAGCATGGGCGTTTTACAAAAACGCCCCACAGGCTGGAGACTTGACAATCTTGGGTCCCGGAAGAACGGAGAATTGAGCGCATGCGCGCAAGGAGGTGGACCATGCGAGCCAGGATTTTTCATTTCAATGCTAGAATGAATCGTCTGCCGGTGGTGCACTTTGAAGAATGATCACCGGTCTCGGCGTCATTCTCGTCCTCGGCAAAGCCATCACCGACGACTACGACGAAGACGACAGGACTAGTAAGGCGCCTTTACGCTTTGGAGGCGGGAGAATGCAGTTGTTGCCCATCGATGTCAATTGTCCGAATTGCGGCTCGGCCGCAGTCACCTACACCTGCGAACCCAAGTGCTGTTTCAACCACCTATGCGGCGACTGCTATTGCACATTTGAACTCGTGACGAAACCTTCTGGAGAAAGAGCGGTTCCTGAGGAAAAGCCCCGAGGAGAGCGGGATTCGCTGGCTCCCACGGCTCCTTGTGCGGTGTGCGGCAGCCTGGAGGTCTTTCTGGCCGGTGAAGAACCCGGAAGGGCGGAGCGGCTCGTCTGCGTTCACTGCTGGTCCTGGCTGGAACTGCGATTTGAGGGGATCCAGCCAGCTTGACTGTTGTCAGTGGCACTTCTTACCCTTGTCAAGGTGGAATCTTTTCCTTGATATCGCTTGTGCATTTTGTTAAGGTGTCTTTCCGTAACTTCCTGTAGTCCCTTGAGTCGATTCCTTTCCGCTACTCCCTTTACTCGGAGGACCCTTCATGTGGAAGAAGATTTTCGTCAAGCTCGGACTGAAGAATAGCTGGAACTACAAAGAGAATAAACCCCTGGTCATTATCAACATTATCTTGGTTGGAATGGCGCTCTTCGCCAGTCTTCCGCAGTTTCTTTCGCCAATCCCTGATCCGTCCGTCTCTTTTCCCAAGGCCCCCGTCGTAGAACAGCCGCCAGCGGGACAAACCCTGGTCCAGAGATTTCAAGGGCAGATTCGCAAGAACATGACGCTCAGTGATGTGCTCTCCTCCTATGATTTTCCGGAGGAACTCATCCATCAACTCATGGTTACGTCCAAGCCCATCTATAACCTGCGCAAACTGATCCCCGGGAACCGTTTCGAACTGGAGAAACTGGCTGATGGGACTTTGCAGATGTTTCGTTACGATGTGGATATGGAGAAGTACCTAAAGGTCTACCGCACTGACGAAGGCTATAAAGCCGAGTTGCAGCCGTTTGCCTATGAGTCCAGGCTTGCATCCGTTGAGGGCAGCATACGAGGGTCTCTTTTTCACTCTATCAACCAACTGGATGAGGGAGACCAACTGGCACTCGACCTGGCCGAGATATTCTCCTGGGATATCGACTTCAACACCGAGCTGCAGGAAAGCGATCATTTCCGATTCGTGGTGAAGAAGCAATATCTGGACAGCCGGTTTGTGAAGAACGGAAAGATCCTGGCAGCGAATTTCACCAACAAAGGAAGGCTTTATTCA
>JBGPHY010000623.1:0-3927 GCA_041484625.1 Terriglobia bacterium
GATCTTTAATCTTAGAGCCACAGAGTAGACAGAGAAGGAGGGAGCATCCTAATCCAGATTCCCTCTGTGCCTCTGTGGTTGAAATCCCCGTCTCTCGTTGAATGGTCAAGGGCTCAGGCTTCGAGTGGCGGCACGCCCACCCAGGCCCGTTTTTGCCAGGATTCCATCCCTTTCTCGGCTAACTGGACCCCCTTAGCCCCTTCCAGCAGGGTCCAGGGGAAGGGCTCACCTTTCACCACGTGGCGCAGGAAGAGTTCCCATTGCACTTTGAAAGCATTCTCGTATTCCTGATGGGAGGGGACGAGAGTCCAATTGTCGAAGTAATTGATGGGCGAATCGATATCCGGATTCCAAACGGGCCTCGGGGTAGCCGCATAGGGCTGGATCCAGCAGTGGCGCAAGCCGGCTACAGCAGAACCGTCGGTTCCCTCCACCTGCAGAGTCAGCAGGTCGTCGCGCCGGACGCGCACCACCCAGGAAGAATTGAAATGAGCAATGATGCCTCCTTCCAGCTCAAAGGTGGAGTAGGCCGAATCTTCAGCAGTGCAAACATAGGGCTGATGGCTTTCGTCCCAACGGCGGGGAATGTGCGTGGCCCCCAGACAAGACACGGCCTTCACCTGGCCAAACAGGTTATCCAATACATAACGCCAATGACAGAGCATGTCCAGAATAATCCCCCCTCCCTCCTCCTTTCGATAATTCCAGGAGGGCCGCTGACAGGGGACGTGTTCGCCTTCAAAGACCCAGTAGCCGAATTCCCCGCGGACTGAAAGGAGTGTCCCGAAAAAACCGCTGTCTTTGAGCATTTTCAGTTTCAACAATCCGGGGAGCCATAGTTTGTCCTGGACCACTCCGTTTTTCACCCCTGCCTCTCTGGCCATTCGATAGAGTCCATAGGCTTCAGTCGTAGTCAGGGCGGTGGGCTTTTCGCAATAGACGTGCTTTCCCGCTGCCAGCGCTTGCTTGACCCCTTCCACGCGACGGTCAGTGGTCTGAGCGTCAAAATATATCGGGTAATGGGAGTCCGCCAGAACCTCTCCCAGATCAGTGGTCCACTTCTGAATGCCGGATAGCCCGGAAAGCTTCTCAAGTTTCGCGCGATTGCGGCCTACCAGGATAGGGTCAGGGAGGATGATCTCCTCGTCGCTGATTTTGATACCCCCCTGCCTGATGATGGCGACAATCGACCGTAGAAGGTGCTGGTTGGTACCCATGCGGCCCGTCACGCCGTTCATGATGACGCCGATGTTGTGGACTCGAGCATTCTCCATCTTCAAGATCTCCTCATGGTCAGGACACAGGCAGAAACTAAGATGCTTGGCGTGCCCAGCACTAACGAATCCTACGGTCACGCCCGGGGTTTGTCGGTACACTGCGGCCGGGCGCCATCCGGCAGGGGCGGAGCTTCGTCTCCCGCTCTGGGCAGCGTTCCTTCCAGTTCCTGCCGCCAGTGAGCAACATCGCCAGCGGGGCCGTAACAGTAAATCATTTTGAGAGGTGTCTCGCCCAGGTTAGTCAGTTGGTGGAAAACACCTGACGGAATATACATGGCCTGGCCGGCTCTCAGGATGATCCGCTCTTCCCCAAGGCACGCCTCTCCTGTTCCTTCCAGGATAAAATACACTTCCTCCTGCTGCTGGTTGTGCCAGGGAACCTGGCCTTCCTGAGGTTCCAAAGTGACAAAACCAATACAGAAGTTGTTGGCCTGGATAGGTGAGACACCACCCACGAGATTCTGGGTCCTGCGGTGGACAGGATAGATGCGACCTTGAATCTGATCCAGATCGGCAATGATCATCCGAAGTCTCCTTGGGTTCTATGAAAATGGGCGCAGTCTGGAGTTCCGGCTTTAGCCGGCGCGAACTCCAAACCCGTTTTCATCAGCGGAGGGGGCGCGACTGTGGACCATGAGAGACTTCCATGACGTCACGGTCCCCAGAAGGTCAAGTACGGCTCTCCTCTAGCGATGCGCTGCAAATACAGCGCCACTTCCCGGGCATGATAGTCGCCCCACATGCTCGATTCCCCGCAAGGCACGCCTCGACCGGAGGGGACATAATCCCACCCATTAGGGTGGTGATAGACCGAATGCAGGATCAGGCCCTGATGACCGGGTTGGGTGCTCAGGTAGGGTTCACTCAGCAGAGTGTTCACCACCGTCAGGCCCGCTTGCCAGTATTTTCGTCCCTCCTCAAGGTCGCCATCTTCCATCAAGTAGCGTCCCAGCCGCAAGAGGCCCTGGGCGGCTATGGCCGCGGCCGAGCTGTCCACCGGCTCAAATGGGTTGAAGGGGTCTGCGGCCTGTTCGAGGTAACCGCCCAGCCGGTGCAGGTTGGGGGCGCCTGTATCCCAATACGGGATTCCATCAACCGGCGAGGATTCGAGGTAGTAGTCGCAAGTAGCCTGGGCCGCTTCCACCATCATCGCTCGGACAGAGTCCCGTCCCCCGTACCCTGCCAGTTCCTCAGTGTCCAGGGTCTGAAGAAACTCGAGTTGCTCTGCGTAACCGCACATGATCCAGGCCAGGCCACGCGTCCATGTGGTAAACGGCGAATAACCCTGTTGCGAGTTGGGGCAGCGGTAGCGGCCGTCGTTAACATTGAAAACGCTCTCATGGGCCACCCGACCCCGCACATCGTAGGAATCGCGGCCTTTGCCGTAATAGACATTGTGGGTGGCTGTGCTCCGAGCGTGCTCGACCCAGCGCTGCAACAAGGAGACAGGCGTATCATTCTCTTCCATCAGAACATGCCCCAGCCGATGCCCCATGGCCAGCGATCGCAGCGACCGAAGAGTATCTGCAAACAGCGAATGGGGGCCATTGAACGAGTAAATGTAACCCCCGCCGTCGCGGAGTCGCGTCCAGCGCCGGGCCTGCACGGCACTAGAACATTTCAGGGCCAACTCGTAAAAATTCCGCTCCCAGTCACTGGCCTCGATCCGATTCTCCTTGGCCAGGCGCAGGAGGTTCCCATAGGTGCTGATATTGTTGAAGCCATGGTCGTGGACTCCCACGTGGGAAACGTGCGGAGCCATGACGGTCAATGTCTGCCGACGGCCCAATTCCAGGAACTCCTGCTCGCCGGTGGCGTCGTACTGCAGGAGGGCCGAGCCCACCTGGAAGCCCTGGGTCCACTCTGTCCACCCCCTGGACGTGTATTGGCCTTGCACAGTGAAGACCGGGGAACCCTTCCTGGGATCGTAGCTACTTTCCAGGGAACGGATCTTAGCCGCCGAAAGCTCCCAGAGCCATTGAATGCTGGGAATCAGGTGGGCAGGTTGAAGGGTATTGTCAATTTTGATCATGGAAGCGAGGTTCTCTTATGATCGCTGAGCCACACAGGACTCTGTTTCCACAGGACGTAGGAGCATACCAAAGGTAGGAGCTTTGCGCGAGACAAGTTTGCAGCGACTGCGAATCCTGCGCCGGTTATTCCTTCTCAGATAGTGGAAGCTGGCGGAACCAGCACGGCCAACGAGATGGGATGCAAGGTAGCAGGCGGCGGCTGCAGCGAGGGAGACGACTGCGGATTTTTCCTTTCTGTCGAGTCCGCGCAGACCCAGTGGCGTGTACTAGGGTGTGTGCGGCAGCGTCTTGTCACGTGCAATCATTTTCTGGATCGGGACCGGAACCGGACCGGGACCCACATTCAGTAGTTCTCCCCGAAGGGGTTCAGCCATTAGCCGGTGGTTGAGCGTTGCGATACCACCGGAACCCGGACCGGAACTCGGATTCGATAAGCATTCGCACCCCGGCGGGGTGCCAGTATTCAACAGGCCGCGACACCGACGCCTTATCAAGCAAGGTATTTCGGGTCATAGGTGACTCCTGCCTTCTCCAGCATCTCCACCAATTCCTCGCGGAACGATTTCACCTGGTGATGCTCCTCCTGATTAACGATATTAACGATATATTTCTTCACC
>JBGPHY010000624.1:0-3914 GCA_041484625.1 Terriglobia bacterium
AGAATGCGATGTGAGGCGCGGCCGTATTGATATGACAACGACTACGACTGAATAGTTATTGTTGCGTCAACCCTAAGGATAGGAACCGCGCAGCGGTTCCCTGGAGTTTGGACATTATTGAGGCGACATTGGCGGCTCCTTATTGAGTGCGCCGGCAGAGCGCAGCGACGACGGCGTTTTGGCTCTGGGCAGCGAGAGTGGCTTTGGACGAGCTGTCCTGTCTTGCGACGTAAATCCAAAGCGGTGTCGCGCGTGGGACCGCTGTCCCGCGCTTGCCACCGCAGTCCAAGAAAAATTCCCGGTTCGCTCGCTGACCGCCGGTCTTAATTGCACCGCGGAGGATCCCCTCAAATCTCCTTTCCCAAACCCAAGATTCAACCTACAATCCTTACTCAACGACTCCTTAAGGGCGGAGAAGAGAATTCCAAATGCCTCAAGCGCCTGTTCCAGCCCTGACTTGATGCGAGAGCCTCTGGCTCTGGAGGGTCGCTGCCGCAAGAAAGTGAGATGCAATGAGAGAGACCCAATACCGACAACGCCGTGCAGTCCAGATCGAAAACGATTTATTGCGGATGACTGTGCTGGTCGAAGGCGGTCACGTTGCCGAGATCCTTCACAAAGAGGCGGGGGTAAATCCGCTTTGGACCCCGCCATGGCATTCTATAGAACCGTCCACTTATGACCCATTGAGGCACCCGGAATACGGCGCCGATGCCGAATCCAAGCTGCTCTCCGGCCTGATGGGGCATAATCTCTGCATGGATGTTTTTGGCGGCCCTAGCCCTGAAGAGGCCGCCGCAGGCATGACCGTACACGGTGAAGCCTCGATCAATCCCTACACACTCGAAGGAGATGCCACTACATTGCTCTCTCGCACGGTCCTCGAGGCAGCCCAACTGCAAGTCGAGAGGCGTATGCGGCTCGCCTCCGGGGCCACGGTGGTACACTTTACAGAAACGGTCGAAAATCTCTCGGCGCTCGACCGGCCGGTCGCGTGGACCGAACACGTAACCCTCGGACCCTCCTTCCTGGAGTTGGGTGCCACGCAATTCCGTGCTTCGGCCACGCGGTCCAAAGTCATCGAATCGGACTTTACCGGTGGCCAGGGAGTGCAGGAGACAGGCGCTGAATTCGATTGGCCTTATTGCCCACACAAAGGGGGTGGCAGGATCGATTTGCGGACTTACACTAATGCCCCAGTGTCAGGCGGTTTTACGACTCACCTGATGGATCCCAACCGGGAACAGGCTTTCTTCCTGGCCTATTCGCCTCGAACCAAAGTCCTGTTTGGATACATTTGGAAGCGGGCCGACTTCCCTTGGCTCGGGCGTTGGGAAGAGAATCATCTGAGGACTCAGCCGCCCTGGGATGGCAAAACGCTCACCTGTGGTATGGAATTCGGCGCCTCGCCAATGCCTGAATCACGTCGACAAATGATCAGCCGCGGCGCCCTTTTTGGAGTACCCGCCTATCGATGGATTCCAGCGCGATCTCGTGTCCAGGTCGACTATTGCGCCTTCATCATGATGGCGCCGTCCATCCCCGAGTCTGTCAGTTGGGACGGCGGTCAGCGAATCGAGTTTTGAGAAGAACCGGAGTCTCCTCCATAATCAGTGGTGATCATGGGTGACAGAGTCGGGGAGTTGGACGGGGTCCTTGAGAAGGTCAACATGGGGAAGTGAGACAGGCCGAAGTTCGCTGGATAGTCGTCCTGCCCAACAGCCCGACGATGCGCGCGCAATCCAGGATCGTCACCTTCAACTTAAGCCGGCGCATGAGCCCGACTCCATCGCTCTTTGTACCGTCACGCTTGATGAGCAGGCTCTGTCGGACCGACGCGAGATCGTTTCTGCATCTGCTCTTTCATGAACCGCAGTCCGTCGGCGGCCAGTTGTCGTTCGGTGTCGTACATGCGCCGCCATATGCGGACGGACGGAACGAGCTTTTCCAGTAACAACCCAAACGCCTCGATGATAAGCATCCTGTCATAGCTTATCTCGCTAAGAGCGTCAAAAGTCTCGTCCCAGCGAACGTTTCCTGATCCCGGTGTGCTTCGATCGTTTTCGGATATGTGCACGTGGTGCAGCAGACCTCGTAGAGAACGGATCGCTTCCTTGGGACTCTTCTCCTCGATGTGAGAATGAAAGGTGTCCAGCATGGCGCGACAGTAGGGATGATCCACTTCCTTACAGAATCTCGCCGTATCGACAGCAGTGGTAAGAAAATAGCACTCGAATCGGTTTAGTGGTTCAATAGCAAGTGTCACCTGGCACGTCTGCGCGAATTCGGCAACCTTTTGCATACCTTCTACGCCCCATTCCCATTCATCCCGGGTGGGTCCAGCACCGCTGAAAACTCCCAACGCAGAATGAAACGGTCCTGCCAGACAACTGCAACCGGCAGCCCGAGCGCACTCCACGGCTTTCTTGTTGTTTTCGATCCCCAGGGAGCGAACAGCGGGATCCGGACTAATCGGATTATCCGCAGCTTCGCGAACTGTAACGGCGCTGCGGGCGAGTCCGGCGTTCTCTAAGTGCTTGCCCCACGCAGCGTACTTGGCAATGTCCAGTTCAAACAACGGAAGCTCAACGGCGTCGTAACCGATTGACTTGATCTCATCCAGTAAGGGCAACAAGGCATCGCTTAAAGTGTCAGCCCAAAGAAGCAGGTTGATTCCGTATTGCATGATAGTCCCCCAGATGTCAGGTGAGAGATTCCTGAACTGTTTAGCTTCCCACCTCCACCCAGCGTCGTTCGCTGGCGCTTTTCAGTACCGAATCGCAGATTCTCTGAGTTTCCAGGGCATCGCGGAATGTGGGCGAGCAGACTTCTCCCTTTTTTAACGCAGCTAAGAAATCCGCTAATTGGTGTACAAAGGAATGTTCATAGCCGATCTGTAGGCCTGGCACCCACCATCTATCCATATAGGGATGCCCACCACCAGGGTCGGTTACGTGGATGGACCGCCAACCGCGGAGTCTCTCTTCGTCTCGATGATCGAAGTATTCCAACCGGTGCAGGTCGTGCAGATCCCACCGGATGGATGCGTCCCTGCCATTAATCTCGAAGGTGTAGAGTGCCTTGTGGCCACGCGCATAGCGAGTAGATTCAAATAGTCCCAGGGAACCATTCGCGAAATGGCACATAAAGGCACAGGCATCATCGATACCCACCGGTCGGATCACTCCACTAACGGCATGCCTGCGCTCTTTGACAAACGTCTCGGTCATGGCGCTGACATCCCTGATGGGACCATTGAGCCAGATTGCGGTATCTATACAATGCGCCAATAAATCTCCAGTTACCCTCGATCTTGCCGTCTGGAGATTCAGGCGCCACGTACCATTGCCGCCCTGGGGCACATCCGGGGATATGGTCCAATCCTGCAAGAAATTGGCGCGGTAATGATAGATCTGCCGCCCCAGCTTGCCTTCGTTAATGATGGCCTTGGCCAGTGACACCGCCGGTATGCGGCGATAGTTGTACCAGACCATGTTCGGTACGCCAGCCTTTTCCACAGCCGCAACCATTTCATCACCTTCGGTCGAGTTCAAGGCCAAGGGTTTTTCGCACAGGACCATTTTGCCGTTCCTCGCGGCGGCCAGGGCAATCTCCTTGTGCAAGTAGTTGGGCACGCAGATATCCACGACGTCGATGTCGGCACGTTCCACCAACCTGTGCCAGTCAACTTCGATTGCCTCAAATCCCCACTGACTGGCGAATTTCTGGCTGGCGGACTCTGTACGAGCGCAGGCCGCTTTCAAAACCGGTCGATGCTCCAGTTCCGGAAAGAAATCCAGGACACGTTTGTAGGCGTTGGTGTGAGCCCGCCCCATGAACCCGCATCCAATTAGGCCGATATTCAGTTTAGGCATTCTTTCTGTCCCTTGCCTCCTTCGAGGGGAGAGCCAGGC
>JBGPHY010000625.1:0-3913 GCA_041484625.1 Terriglobia bacterium
CACCCACCTTGCCCTGGCAAGAGTGTTCTTTCAGTGGCGGCTGAACTTGCTCTTCCGATTGGCAGAAGCTCTTGTCTACATTCCGTTGTTGAGCATGCCCGCCCAGTTGCTGGAGTTGATCGATTCTTATCCTTCCGGCTCCCAGTACAGCCGCTCCTTTGCTTCTTGGTTCGCCCTGGCGCTGCTCGCTTCGGCCTTTTTGGAGATGTTGATGTTGCGACGGAGTGGGAAGAGAGAAGAACGGAATCTCTTTCGAGTTCTGATTCTGGTGTTCACAGTGACCGCTTTGCTGACTCTCTACGTTTGCTGGATTGGAGAGGACCAGTGGGAATGGGGTCCGGTGTTCGAGACGTTGTTGATGGTGTGGTCCATCAGTTCCTGTGCCATATTAAGCTATACCGTCTTCCGCTACCAATTGTTGGACATTGTTATCCATCGAAGCATCGGCTACATGTTTGCCGTTGTCCTCTTCCTGATGGTTTATCTGGTAGGTGTCGGCTGGGTGCGGGACTCCCTCTACAGCACGATCGGATTCCCCGGTACCGTGGTGGATGCCGGAATGATTCTGGCCCTTTTCGCCTTCTTTCAGCCCGTGCGGCGTTGGATCGATTCGTCAGTAGATTCGATTTTTTCAGTGGAAATATCCAAGGTCCAGAACCTGGCTGCCAGGCTGGACGATGCCTCACGCACCACGGTGGAAGTCGAGAAACTGCTGCGACTCATTGAGGATCTCCTGCAAAAGGAACTCGGGTTGAAGGAAATCAAAATCCTCCTGTCGTCAACCGGCGAAGAACCGCAGGCGCTGACGGGGTCACAGTTCGTTTCCAATGGAAAGAACTCGAGGATCCGCCTGACAAAAGGGAAAGATATCCTGGGTGAAATCCTGGTGCCCCAAGGGCTGGAGCGTCTCTCCAACCAGCAACGAGCAGGCCTGCAATTCCTGGTGACTCAAATAGTAGCCGCGATCGAAAACTGCAGGCTATCAGAAGGGAAGATCCTTTTGGAGCGGGAGTTGGCGGAACGGGACAAAATGGCCACCCTGGGGCAGATGGCGGCGAGTGTGGCTCACAATATCAAGAACCCCCTGAGCTCCATAAAAACGATCGTCCAATTGATGCAGGAAGACCAGGAGGTTGGCCGTCGCTGCGAACGAGACCTCACCCTTATTAACAGTGAAATTGACCGATTGACCAATAGTGTCACCCAATTGCTGAAATTCTCTCGGCCCTGGCAGACCGCCATGACACAAGTGGGCCTCCAGCCGGTTGTAGAGAAAGTGGTGCAAGTGTTTCAGCCGGAGGCAGAACGAAAGGGGATCCACCTGAGTCTCGATCAGGAGTCCGCCCCTCTCCTCATTCGGGGCAGTGCCGAGATCTTGACCGAAGTCGTCGAGAACCTGGTGTTGAATGCCATTGAGGTTTCGCCGCCGCAGTCACGGATCGAAGTCCGGACACGGGCTCAGACTGGAGAACACCAGAGAATCGCAGCCATCCATGTGGAAGACGAAGGGCCGGGAATATCTCCCGAGGTTCGGCCGCACATTTTCAAGCCGTTCTTTACAACCAAGCAGAAGGGGACCGGGTTGGGGCTGGCAGTTGTGCATCGCCGGGTCCTGGACATGGGCGGGCAGGTCATGCTGGTGAGCCCGGTGGCTGGTAACCGCGGAACCAGGTTCGAGTTGGTCTTTCCAGTGGTGACCTGAATGCCAGGCTCAGACTCCAACTTTGATAGTATCCGAGGATAGTACGCGAGGGGTTTATGCATCGAATACTTATCGTGGATGACGAAGAAGCTGCGCGTTACGGTATCCGCCGGGCGCTGGAAAACCAGGGAGTTGAACTCCTGGAGGCGGAGACGGCTGATGCGGCGCGGAATGCCATCCGCAGGTTTCATCCTCACCTCATGTTGACTGATATCAATATGCCCGGGGAGGATGGTATCGCTTTATTGAACAGCCTTTCCGAAGAGCATCCGAAGCCTGTGGCTGTGATGATCACTGCCTATGGCACAGCCAAAATCGCTGTAGAGGCCATGAAGGCTGGTGCCTACGACTACATCACCAAGCCCTTTGAGATCGACGAACTGCGGATGGTAGTGAAACGGGCGCTGGAGAAAATCAACCTCGAACAGGAAAACCGGGAATTGCGCAGACAGATTCAGGCCGAAGGGCGTTTGGGGGCCTTGATCGGGAAAAGCAGAGCCATGCAGCCTGTTTTCCAGGTGGCCGAACAGGTGGCGTCTACCGATGTGACCGTCCTGATCCAAGGTGAGAGTGGCACCGGGAAAGAATTGCTGGCCCGCGAAATCCACGATCGAAGTGCCAGAAAGAACGGATCCTTCGTGGCAGTCAACTGTGCGGCCTTGCCTGACACTTTGATTGAAAGCGAGCTATTCGGTCACGAAAAGGGCGCATTTACTGGGGCAAGCGGGCAACGTAAAGGGAAATTCGAACAAGCCGACGGAGGTACCATTTTCCTGGACGAGATTGGTGACATGAATGCGCTCACCCAGGCCAAAGTGCTGCGCGTCCTGGAAGAGAGGAAAGTGGAACGTCTGGGAGGCAGTGGCCCAGTACCCGTGGACGTTCGCATCCTCAGCGCCACCCATCGGAATCTCGCTGCCGAAGCTGAGTCCGGCCGATTTCGGAGCGACCTGCTCTACCGTCTCAAGGTGGTTTCAATCGAACTTCCACCTCTGCGCCAGCGACTGGAAGACCTGCCTCTTCTGATCCAGAGCTTTTTGGAAATGTTCTGCTCGCGCCTGCGGAAAGAGGCAGTGTTCTCTCCCGAAGCCGTCCAGTGCCTGGGAAGTTACCACTGGCCAGGAAATATCCGGGAACTCCGAAATGTTGTGGAAGACTGCGTGGCTCTGAATCGCACAGGTCTGATCCAGCCTGCGGAGTTGCCACAGGAGATCAGCCTGCCCGGTGGAACCGTCGCTGGTGGTGTAGAGACCGGAAGGGCTTCGGCCCCCTTATTCGAGCTTCCCTACCGAGACGCCAAACGGGAGTTCGAATCCCGTTATCTGACTAAGCGTTTGGGCGAGAACCAGGGAAACATCAGCCGGACAGCCGCGCGAATCGGCCTACACCGTCAGAGCCTTCAGTAGAAAATGAAGGAACTGGGTCTCAACCGATAGCACAAGCTATGGATACGAATACAACCTCCTTCCCTCATCCTCAACTCTTGCCCCGTCCGTCTCTCGACATCCTGCAAGGTCCTTTCCGCAGTCGAACAATGACGTCAGCCGTCCGCTGGGGCCTATCATTAATCCTCTTTTCTGTGGCTAGGCTGTTCAGCGGTCTAGGGAGCCCAGCCCTTTTCCAGAGTCAGTTTGAAATGACACCGGAGGTGGAGAGACTCATTCGAGCCGGCCAGTTGGACATGTACAACTGCAACTTCGATTCCGCCGCCAAAATTTTCGAGGAATTAATCCGAAGATTTCCCGATCATCCTGTCGGATACATGTACAAAGCTGAAGTGGAGTGGTGGAAAGGGCTCCGCGATCCAGGTAACAAAGCCCTCGAGGAATTGTTTTTCCGGTATACCCAGCAGGCCATCGAACGAGGAGAGGCCCGGATTAGGAAGGACCCCAAGGATTTCTATGCCCAGTTGTTTCTGGCCAGTACATACGGCAACAAGACACGATACTACGTAACTGTATCCAAGAGCTATCTAGGGGCCATGCGAGCCGGGCTGAAGGGGCACTTCTACAATGAGAATGCGCTGGCTCTCAAGCCCGACTGTGTGGATTGCCTGATTGGAAGCGGCTCGTACAATTATTTCACCGGTTCACTCCCAGTGGTCATTAGACCCTTCGCCTGGATGGTGGGAGCTCGGGGGGACCGCGAAAAAGGATTGAAGGAGCTGGAAAAAGCCTCTGAGAAGGGGGAATTAGGCCAGACCGAGGCAAA
>JBGPHY010000626.1:0-3902 GCA_041484625.1 Terriglobia bacterium
CAGGCGGAGGCCAGCCAGGCTCGCGGACTGCGCCGCCGACAGAACTGGGGGAGACGGAGTCCCTGCGGCCGAGTGGAATACCAACAGTCGTCAATCCCGGTGCTGCAAACCCGACAGCAACAGGCGGAGGCCAGTACTTGCCGAGTGCGCCATCAACTCCTGCCGATCCAGGTGCCGTGATCGGTGGCGTCATCCCCCCCGCGGCTGGCGGAAGACAGCCTGTGCCCGTCAGCGCAGGCCAAACTCCGTCCGGAACTCCGATTAATGGACCAGCCCCAGGAATTCCCGCGACAGGCGACACCGTCGGCCCGGTGTTGCCTCCTGCCATAAATGACTCTGCCCACCCGCGGGTTCCGGGAACTGTCGGGTTGCCCGAAGGGACCACCGTCGGCTCGCCCATTGCCGGCTCCCCAACGGACAGCAACCCGCGTCAGCCTACCATCAAAACTGAGACCACCCAGCCAGCCAATTCGGGAGACTCGGTGAAGAATGGTTGGAATGAGCAGTTGAAGGTCTTGTCCCTGAATCTCCGCAACCTCTATGACGAACCGTGTAGTGGTCCACGGGTGCAGTGGCGGGAACGCTATGCCCGTGTCGGCCGATGGATGAAGGATTCAAGGAAATACCCGACGTCATTGCGCTGCAGGAGGCGCCCGGATGGTGGTGGTGTCCGACGGACTGGAATGCACTTCGTGATTACGCCGCTCTCGATCGCCTGATTTCGAACATCAGGACGGAGACTGGCGTCTTGTATCGGATCGCCTACCTGGTTGCTACATATGAAGGTGGAGGAGAAGGCGGTTGCGGAATCAATGGCGGAACGGCCACCGGCGGTTGCAAGATGTGGGGCGGCCTGGCGATGCTCTACAACCCGAATCGATTGCGGAACGCCACAGGTGAAGCACAGGACCCGCAAACGTCTCATGACGATCTGCTCAGGATGGGTGTCCATTTCCGGAGAAGCCTGCCCTGCTGCAATACGGAAGACGGACATGCCGCGGTGTGCGGCCTCGTCGACGGGCCCAACCAGACAGACAAGTGTGGTCGTCCAACGGGTGGGGGCCTCGCCTGGGTCTCGACTTACTACGAGCCAGCAAAATCGGTCACAGACATTCCAGTGGCCTTTGCGCGATTTGAGTTCAGGCCCAGTCCAGGGCGATATGTCCACCTCTACAACGTGCACATTCACAACCAGGAAGCCTCCAGGATGCGCGCCAATGAACTGATTCAGGCCATGGAACAACGGTTCGGGCAAACCAGATTGTTTCCACCCGTGGTGCTGGGGGACTTCAACGGGGGCGAGGAACAGTTTGATGACTTCGACGTAGCAGGGTGGTTAAGCATTGATGGGATCCTGATCGGAAAACGAGACAAGTTTCCTTCAGCGTTCAACGTCAGCTGGCGAAGAGAAGACGCACAAGCACTCCCGCCCGGGGCTGTGTGCAACGAAGGTGCCCCGCCCATCCTGTCGGTCTTGTGGTCGGATCATTGCGCGATCATGACCTCGTTTCAGTGGTTGAATCCGCGGCCGGCACCGGGCCCAAGCGGTCCCGAATTGACGTTGACGGTGTTTCCAGTGCAAACCAATGGCATCCGGCTCTCCGTTAGAGTGAATGCCCGCGACCGGGCGACTGGCGTTAAGAAAGACGGCACCGTCGTCATCCATGGAGCTTCGGGCAAGACCGGAGTCATTGTGGAGTATCTTCCTTGCAAGGAGCAGAACATCCGTGTTCCTTGCACTGGAACCGTGACCGTTGAACATTATCCCACGGCCACCTTCGAGGTCGGGGTCGATCCTTATCCTTCTCCGCTTCATTGAAGGAAGAGGATCCCTCTGGCCAAAACATCCAAACGCCTGAGCAACACGACGGGACAAAGCAATCCGGAACTTCACGTCTGATTCAAGCTCGCTTTTTGAGCAATCAGGCCGTAGCCCTTGGCTCTTGCCTCTTTCTCAAGGATCTTCATTCGAGTTCGACCCGCTGCGGGATTGCTTGCCTTCATCTCGACTTCGCCCAAAGCCAGACGGGACTCGAGTTGAATACCCACCAGGCCTGCCTTGTCGGCCTGGGCAAGGGTGGTCTGGAGGATTTTCGTAGCCGAGGCAGTTCCGCCGGGTCTCTTCAGAGTGGCTCGCACGCGGGCAGTTTCGATGGCAACGGAAAGGCGAACCCCAAGGTTCTCGCATTTCAACGAAACGGCCGAGGCGCGGTTGATCTCTCCCTGCGCATCCAATTCTTTCCCTTGTCTTAGCAACGATCGCGCCAGGATTGCGCGGGCAAAGGCTTCGCTGTCGATAGCTTTCTCCCTGCTGAATTCTTCGGCAGCATCCCGGGCCAGCTTTTCTCCCTGGTCGAAATGCCCCTCTTCCACTGACAAAACGGCGAGGGCGAGGCGACTTTCGGCAACCGTCTCTTTCTCGCCCAGTTCAGTGCGGACCCTCAGCGCTTCCTCGTGCTGCTTGCGAGCATCCGCCAGATTCCCCTCAGCCAAATGGACTTCTCCCAGAAGGTGACAGGCATAGGCTAACAGTCTCTTGTTGCCGATCTCGCGGCTGATCACCAGCGACTCTTCGTATCCTCTCTTAGCTACGGCGAGGTTTCCGAGGTCGACCTGAATGATTCCAATATTGTCCAACGTCCCGGCAACGCCTCTTTTGTCTCCGATTTCGCGAAAGATCTGCAACGTTTCTTCGAGCATCTGCCTGGCTCCAGCCAGATCCATTTGGTTCCGAAGCACACCTGCCAGGTTACTCAAGGTCGCTCCCATGGCCCTCTTATCGCCGATCTCACGCCTGATGGCGAGCGCTTCGAGGAAAGCGGGTTTTGCTCCGACCAGATTCCCCTGGTGGTAAAGCACCACTCCAATATTGTTCAGTGCTGCCCCCATGCTCTTCTTGTCGCCAATGTTCCGCGACGTTTCGAGCACCTGCCGGTAGATCTTGACAGCTCCTGGCAAGTCCCCCTGCTCCCAAACCACCTGAGCAGCGTCGTTGAGCGCTCGAGCGACGCCTCCCTTGTCTCCCGCTGCGGCATAGATCCGTTTGGCTTCGTCGCAGGCTGACATCGACTCCCGAGCGTTTCCCAGATTCCTGAAGGCCCATGCTTCTGAGAGTCTTGCACGAGCCACCAGGAGTCTTGCTCCTTGTGCTGCCCCCTTCTCGGCTGCTTTCGCCGCAGCGGTCTGATGGTCCTGCAATTTTAACCCGACGGTGGGAACAACGTGGTTCACCCTTACGGCCGTTACGCTGACTCCATTTATTTCGAATGGCTCTCTTGGTGTGATGGTCCGAAACTCCAGGGCCGGCCCTCTACCGCTTCTGAGCGGGATCTTCTCAAAGTTTGGCCATATCTGATCGTTGAAAATGAAATTACGCAAGGCCGAAACAACTTCTGGAAGAGCATAAACGACAACAGGCGCGTCCGATTCAGTGAACGTCTCAGCAATGAAGATGGGTAAGGAAGCAGTATGGTCACTGTGAGCATGCGTTACCACAATATCGCGGATGGCCTGCATTTCCTGCGGCAGCAGGGCCAGTCCGATGCTCCCTCCATCGATGGCAATACAATCGTTGACCAGGGACGTGGTCAATGCTTGAAGCTGCAGGTCCTCACCGGTGCTGCTGCGGAGAAGTTTAACTCTCAAGCCTGGTCTCCTCTGATCATTTTTAGGAATCCTGAGCACACACTTTCATGAATTCGGACCCGTGTTGGGTAACTTATATTTCATGGCGATCCCTGAATCGAATTCTTGACAATGGTTGAGAGGACAAACGCCATCTTACCGATACTGTAAATAAAATCATAATCCAGACGGTCAAGGAAATTCTGTATTCGGCTCAGCGCGCCGTCCATAATCGTGTTTAATTCCTCAAGCTTAGTGAGATCAGAATCGAGGGGACC
>JBGPHY010000627.1:0-3902 GCA_041484625.1 Terriglobia bacterium
CTCGGGAACCTCCATTCGCGTTCGGATATCAGCTTCCGAGGCGCAGGTAGAACAGGGCAATAGACATGTTGCCCTCACTCTGAATCGCATTCGGCAACAGGGAAAATCTGACCAAAGACCAAAGCTGTTCCGCTACAATAGGCATTCTTCGGCGCCAATGATACTGTGGCGGATGGTATCACTACATTGAGGGCGAGAGGTGAGAAATGAAGCGCATCCAGTTTTTGCTGGTCCCTACACTACTGAGCATGAGCATTGCCCAGGCCCAACAGCCTGGTCACACATTCAGTCTGAACGGTAGCGACTTCCTGCTGGACGGCCGCCCCTTCCAGATCATCAGCGGGGAACTGCATCCGGCGCGCATCCCCAAAGAGTATTGGCGTCACCGCATCCAAATGACCAAAGCGATGGGTTGTAACACCATCGCCGCTTACCTCTTCTGGAACTACTACGAGAGCGAACCGGGCCAGTTCGACTTTCAGACGGAGAATCGAGATATTGTCCAGTTTGTCAAAACCATTCAGCAGGAAGGGATGTGGGCCCTGCTGCGGCCCGGTCCCTACGTATGCGCCGAATGGGAGTTTGGCGGCTTGCCGCCGTATCTCCTAAGGATCCCGGACATCAAGATTCGCTGCCTGGATCCGCGCTACATGCAGCCTGTGGAACGCTACCTGACGAAGCTGGCATCAATCATTAAGCCACTGCAGGTGACCCACGGTGGCCCGGTCCTGATGTTGCAGATTGAAAACGAGTATGGGAGTTATGGAAACGACAAAAAATACCTGGAGGCCTTGAGGGATATCTGGACCCGAAACGGAATCGATGTTCCCTTCTTTACCGGAGATGGTCCAACTCCGTATATGTTGGAGGCCGGAAACATTGACGGCGCCGCTATTGGACTGGATCCCGGCTCCAACGAGAAGGATTTCGAAGAAGCCCGGCGGAGAAATCCCAAAGTGCCGTCTTTCAGCAGCGAAACTTATCCGGGATGGCTCACCCACTGGGGAGAGCAGTGGGCCAGACCCGGTGTGAACGACCTGCTGAAAGAAGTGAAATTTCTGCTCGATCGTAAGAAATCGTTTAACTTTTATGTCGCCCATGGAGGCACCAACTTCGGCTTTACGGCCGGAGCCAACTCAGGTGGCAAAGGCTATGAACCGGATGTGACGAGTTATGATTATGACTCTCCCATCAACGAGCAGGGGCAACCTACCTCCAAATACTTTGCTCTGCGAGATCTCATTGGAAGATATGTGGGTGGACTGCCGGAGATTCCTCCACCCATCCCGGCCATGGAGATTCCGGAAATCACAATGGTGCCCCTGACATCGATATGGAGCATCCTGCCGAAACCCATCCATTCAGTTCAACCCAGGCCCTTCGAGGCTTATGGCCAGGATTACGGCTTCATTCTCTATAAAACCCAGCTCATCGGGCACAAGAGCGGCCGCCTCACCATCACGGACCTGCACGACTATGCGACACTCTTTCTCAATGGGAAATATATTGGCAAGTTAGATCGACGAGAAGGGGAGCAGACCCTGGAAATCCCCCAGAGCAGCGCGGAAAAACCTGTCCTTGAGATCCTGGTGGAGGGGATGGGGCGCATCAACTTCGCGCAGTTCATGATCGATCGTAAAGGGATCACCGATCGGGTGACGCTGAATGGGATGACTCTGATGAACTGGGAAGTCTACAATCTTCCCTTCGATGCTCATAGCCTTTCGAAACTGCCCGCCGCGCCTGTTGACAAAGACCGCAGGGGGATTTTTTTCCGCGGGACCTTCGAATTAAGCGAGGTAGCTGACACCTACTTCGATATGACGCCCTACAAGAAAGGGCTGGTGTGGGTGAATGGACACAATCTCGGCCGCTTTTGGGAGATCGGTCCGCAAAAACGATTGTACTGTCCGGCTTCCTGGTTGAGAGAGGGCAGGAACGAAATTCTGATTTTCGATTTGCATCAAACCGAGGCGAGACCGTTGTACTCAAAGAAAACCCTGAATTGAGGGGATAACCCTAACCTAAATAGAACACATATGGAGGAAGCTTGCGGTAGCCTCTTCATGAAAATGAGTTTGAAGTTCATGCTTTAGCATGTCTGAAGCAAGGACAACCTATTGAGAGTCGCAGAATATAGTGACAACTTTTTGTCCCGAAGGGACAATGGAAAGTAGCCAGGGGTGACGCGAAAAGCGCGTCACCCCTGGATTCTCGTCCTCCCCAATAATCCCACCCCGGCAGGGGTGGAGGAGAGGAATTTCACTATATTCTGCAAATGTCAGTAAATGTTGGGCTCCGAACCCATCAGCCAATTTCATCGACCGTGGTGAAGTTGAAAACGTCATGGCGCACTTCTATGGCAACGAAACGACCCAGATGGGTGTCGCGGGCCGTGTAGACCACACCCAGCTTCTCTACAACTCGATAATGCGAAATCGTCTTCTCGATCATGTCCATAAATCTTGATCCTTAATAATCATTTACTGCCTAATCGAGCAGTCCAGTTCACCACCAGGGTGAGCGGCTTGTTCGGATTGCTCATGCTAATGATCACGAACCGCTTCCCGTCCGCAGTTACGTCATAAGGCGCCGCGTCTGGTGCTACCGGTGTTTTGAAGAGAGGCTGCGCCTTCCGAGCTTCGAAGCTATTGCCCCTGGCCTCAACCTCCGCTGCCATCATCTGGTTGTCCGGCCCGAGGTAGAAGATTTCCTTGCCGTCTCTTCGCCATCTGGGCGAAAAACCGCCGCTCGGCGAAATCTGCCATTTGCCGCCCGGACTGGTTACGGACCCGGTGCCTGTATTTATGACCTTGGCCGCCTCGAATGGCACAATGTAAACCTCTTCTCTGCCGGATTCCTTAGAAATATAAGCCACCCATCGGCCATCGGGTGAAAACTGCCCATCAAAGGCTGCCACCGGGGTTTTCACAAAAAGGCGCGGTTTGCCCCCGCCAGCCAGAGGCAGGACCCAGATCTCGGCGTGTGTCGGGCCGTAAAAATCTCCCCGCGAGTAGAGGATGAATTCCCCGTCGCGAGACCAGCTTGTAGGCCATACGTGCGGATCGGAGGTGCCCGCCGGCAGTAACAGCTCCTCGCCGCCTGCCCCGTTGGAAGGCTTCTGGTAAATGCCCAGCCGGGCCTTGCCCCGGAGCGCGCTAAACAGAATCCGGCTTCCATCCGGCGACCAGACCAGTACACCGTGGTCAGTCCCAGGATTGTTTGTGAGGCGCATGCGGACACCGCGTGCCAGCTCGTCCACCCAGATGTCACTGTTCGAATCGCCTGCGTCGAATCATAGCTTTGCCCCATCCGGAGAGAGCCGCAGGTTCGAATAGGTACTCGCTTCACCAATGACACCCAGCTCTTTACCGGTGCGGTCAAACCATCTCAATCGTCTCTCTCCTCCCGAGCTGCCCCCTTGATAGACGAGCACGCCGTTTTCGGATGTATCAAAGCAGCCGGCACCAAAGGCTGCTGCAACCTGTTCCGCAACCGGATGAGGATCCCCCGTGAGTTGCCCCTGCTCGGGGTCGAAAGCCTGCGCCATCAGTGTGGCCTGGCTAAGATAGAGCAAGAATCCCGAGGCATAGGTGGCGCGACTGCCTCCTCTCAGCAGGAGTCGGTTTTCTTTGCCGTCCAAGGAAGCAAAGTAGGTCCCACCAAACGCAGGGTCAGAAGCTTCTACCAGATAAAGGAAATGCTTTCCATCCGGCAGGAATCTCGGCCCGGCGTAATGCAAGTATTTGGACGGGTCCAGGTCAAGGACGGGGACCGGGGTGCCGCCTGAGGCTGCCACCTGGTACACGCCCCTTCCGACATTTGGCACAAACAGAATGGTTCCATTGCGGTTCCAGCTTCCTCCCCAACCATTTGGGGCATCAGCTACAACAACGGCCGGC
>JBGPHY010000628.1:0-3892 GCA_041484625.1 Terriglobia bacterium
AACGGTTAGGCAGCCATATTCATCCCGGTAGATCATCAGTGTCCGTGGTTCTCCAGAGCTTACAGTCATTGGATTAGCCTCCTCTTCCGCAATTTTGAAATTCAATTGTTATTCTACATGTTAAGATTTGTCCCAACCCGTGGTTTAGCCTTTGCCCCCCATCTCTGCAGCGAACCTTTGAAACCGCAGATCTTCGCGCAGGCTTTTGAGTTCAGGGGACCGTTTCACGGTCGACATTGAGTAACCATTCTTCAAGGCTTTGCCGACCCACTGAAATGCCAGATCCCGTTCTCCCCAGTGTTCGTAGTTGAGGCCTGCACGGTACATGATTGAGGCGTCGTGCGGGCTCAGCATCAGTGCCCTTTCCATTAGTGACAGCGCCTGGGCTCGATCTCCCAGCATCGCCTGGTAAACAGCCAGGTCGGCCAGCACATCCGCGTCGCCAGGGTTTACCTTCAGGCGAGCCTCTCCTTTCTCGATGGCTCTCCGATAAACTTCCCGTGCCTTGGCCTCATTTCCTGCCCAATGATAAGCAGAGCCAAGGTTCCCCCACACTGCATAATTACCGTCATTCTGCTTGAGAGCCGCTTCGTACTGCTGGGCAGCCTCGTGGAACTTGCCTTCAAACAAAAGGATGGATCCCAGGTTGGCGGCGGCACTGTAGTTCCCCTCACACTGCAGTGAGCGCTCGAACATCTTCTTTGCTTTCCCCCACTGTTCCAACTGCAAATACGCAGCTCCGAGGCTGTTATACCCCCATGAGTTTTCCGGCGCCAGAGCTACCACTTTCTCGAATTGAGGGATGGCCTCCGCATACCGGTTATGCAGATAGAAGAAGACCCCGAGCTGATAATATCCACCCCAGTAGTCAGGCTTCAGCTCGATGGCCCTTCGGTAAGTTCCTTCAGCCTGGGTCAATTCCTGCATTGACTCATACGCCATTGCCAGGCCTCTCAAGGCGGTGTCGCTCATGGGGTCCAGTTCCAGTGCTCTCTGGAAGGCGGCTCGAGCTCCCGCATAATCGCCGGTTTCATTAAGTATCAGGCCGCGGGTGACGTGGACCGGCGCGAGTTGATCGGTTAGTTTGAGTGCCATCAGGCTGTTGGTCTTGGCCTTATCGATCCAGGAAGCATCACCGTGTTCCTTGGAGTATTTGTACAAACAAGCCTCGCCGAGGCCGGCGTAAGCCAGCGTGTAATTGGGGTCCTCTTTCAGAGCTTCCTGAAACGCATAGATGGCCTGATCGATGTTCCCCGACTTTTGATACTGCTGCAAATAGCCGCGAGCCTCTACGTAACGTTCGTAGGCCTTGGAGAAGGTAGTTCTTTCAGCAGCCCAGAACTGCTGTGCTCTTGGTGCTACCTCCAGTTCCAGCATATTAACCAGTTCTAATATCACGCTGTCCTCGAGTGTCTGAAGGTTGGTCAAGGGGTAGTCTTTCACCTCCGAGCGCAGTTGTCGAAAAGTCTCCAATTCCACCAGGATGAGGGTTACCCGCATAGTGTCGGGGTCTCGCTGCACACTACCCGTGATGGCAAGATTGACTCCGAAGGCCCCTTTGGCCTTGCTGGGGGTGTTGACCTTCTGTTCGCTCACCTCGAGGGCCGCAACTACCCAGTAGGCTTTCTGAAACTGCTGAAGTTGAGTCAGCTTGGCCGTGATCGTTTCCAGCAATCCGTCACAAAACGCTTTGTTTCTCTCATCCTCGCCAATGTTTTTGAAGGGAAGAACCACCAGGTGCCTCTTGCGAGGGAGACTGGGGCCGGTGAGGTTCGTAACCCAGTCCTGGATCCATGGAAACACAACAAAGAGCAACCCGGCCATAAGCAACCATGACCAGACAGGCAGCCGCAGGATCCTCTTCTGAAAGGAACTTGATGCGGTCTTAACAGGTACAATATGTCGGGGAGCCGGGATTGGGGGGACGACCGGAAAGGGAGTTGCCGGTAGAGGCGTGGGTTCTGGTCTTGGGATCTCGACCGGATGGATGAACCGGTAGCCGCGGCGGGGCAGGGTCTCAATGTATCGTGGCGTTTCGGTGGAATCCCCCAACGCCTGGCGCAGTTTGGTGATGGCCGCATTCAGGGCGTGATCAAAGTCAACAGAAGTGTCCCTCGGCCAAAGTTTCTGCCTGAGCTGCTTCCTGCTGATCATTTCTCCCGGATTCTCCACTAGCATGGCCAGGACGTGAAAAGGCTGGTCCTGCAACTTGATCTTTTGTCCGTCCTTCAACAACTCTCCCGTTTGCAGGCGTAATTCAAAGGCACCAAAGCGAATCAGCCGGCTAACCCTGGCAGTCTCCTCCAGGGAAACACCCGGGGCAAACTCATCGGGCTTTCCCTCGCTCCTCGAAAGCGACAATGATTGGTCATGGAGGGAAGCGATTTTTGCGTGTTCTCTTTCCTTCTGAAGGTTTTTGAGGTCGATCACCACCTCTCTGGCCGACTGGAACCGTTGCTCTCGATCCTTCTCAAGGCATTTCCGAATGATTCGTTCCAGTTCCGCCGGCAGGTCGTAATTGAAACGGGCCATGGCTTCGGGTTGGGCGTGCAAGATGCGATCCATGGTCTCGTTCCGATTGGTGCCCAGGAAGGGCAACCGCCCGGTGGTCATCTCGTACAGCACGATGCCCAGACTAAAAAGATCAGTGCGATGATCCACCCCCTTTCCCAGGATCTGCTCCGGGCTCATATACTCTACGGTACCCATGAGTGTGCCAGCCGGTGTGTAGGTGACGGTGCTGAGCCCACTTGCATCCCCGCCGCAGGCGTCTTGGAGAATCTTTGCCAGGCCAAAATCCAGGATTTTTACCTGGCCCTTGGGGGACATCATCACGTTGGCAGGTTTGATGTCGCGGTGCGTGACACCTTTACTGTGCGCGTCCTGCAAGGCGTCGGCCAGCTGAATGCTGATCTCCAGGATTTCAGCGGCAATCATGGGGCGACCATTGATCCGGCGAGCCAGGGTTTCGCCCTGGACATACTCCATGGCGATGAAATGAATACCCTGGGACTCGTCTATCTCATAGACATGCGCAATACCGGGATGATTTAAGGAGGATGTGACCTTGGCTTCGCGCAGGAATCGCTGCAAACGTTCCGGGTTTGAGGCACAGTCGGCCGGGAGCACCTTCAGTGCGACCTTGCGATCCAGCTTGCAGTCCTGGGCCAGGTACACTTCTCCCATGCCGCCTTTGCCCAGGAGCGAGAGGATCCGGTAATGGGAGAAAACTTGGCCGCTGGCTACGGGAGATCGTTCCATCAGCTTCCCCCGAGTTCAGAAATCACCTGCCGTTTGAAGATCCGTGGAGAGGTCCGCTCCGATCTATGACCCGGGTAATGGAGAAATGTCTATGCGTGCAGCCGCCAGCGGGACGAGATCGAAAAACTAAAATGATTATACCACCAACGGCCGGGGAAGGAAGTCAAGAAAAAACTTTAAGAGCGGCTCCCCTGATTACGCCACTTTCTGCGACTGCACTCATCAGCGCTCGCCTTGCAACATGCACGCGGCCTGTCCCGCGACTGTCGGGGTGCTTCCGTCGCTGCTTGCCCCTGCCCGAATCGTACTCAAAACTTCCGGTCCCAATTTCGTGGCCAGTGTTCGACCACCACCTTGGCCTGAGTGTAGAACTCCACGCCGTGGTGCCCTTGGGCATGCAGATCGCCGAAAAAGCTCTCGCCCCACCCGCTGAATGGGTAGAAAGCCATCGGCGCGGCCACCCCCACGTTTATCCCCACGTTACCAGCGTTGACCTCGTAACGGAACCGCCGGGCACTGGCGCCGTCGCTGGTAAAGATGCAGGCCATGTTGCCATAACTGCGGGCATTGACAATCTCGATTGCCTCGTCGAGCGAGCTGGTATGCATGAGGCTCAACACGGGCCCGAAAA
>JBGPHY010000629.1:0-3888 GCA_041484625.1 Terriglobia bacterium
GGGCTCCTTACGCCATGTTCCCGAACTGGCTGCGGCGTTTGGCAAGAGGGCGTTGCTGGCGACGGGCGCCTCTTCTTTTGAGAACTCTCCCTGCGGGCAGCCTTTTCTGCAGGACCTCAAAACCAAGGGCTTTTCCTGGGAACATTTACGGGTGACCGGGGAGCTGTCTCCAAAATTGGTGGATGAGACAGTCCAGGCGTTGCGAGGATCAGGCGTTACGGTCGTGATCGGCCTGGGTGGAGGCAGTGTGCTGGACGCAGCCAAGGCAGTTGCCGGATTGTTGCTTCATGGCAATTCGGTGATGGACCACCTGGAGGGCGTAGGCCCTGAAGTCCCGTATCGAGGGCCTGCCTTACCCTTCATCGCGGTTCCGACTACCGCCGGAACGGGAACTGAAGCCACCAAGAATGCCGTGCTTAGTCAGCGGGGGGCCGGGGGGTTCAAGAAGTCGTTTCGGCATGAATTGCTGGTGCCGCAGTATGCCGTGCTAGATCCCGCGCTGCTTGCCACCTGCCCCCGCCCGTTGATCGCGGCTGACGGAATGGACGCCCTGACTCAGCTGATGGAGGCGTTTGTCTCCCTCCGCTCGAATCCCTTTACCGATGCCCTGGCCCTCAGCGGCGTTAAGCAAGTCTGCGGAAGCCTCCTGGCCTGGTACGAAGGGGGCGGAGCAGCTTCAGCCGCCCGTTCCGGGATGGCTTATGCAACCCTGATGTCCGGAATTACGCTGGCGCAAGCCGGGCTTGGGGCTGTTCATGGACTGGCCTCTCCTTTGGGTGCCTACTATCCTGTCCCGCACGGAGTGGTCTGTGGCACTCTGCTGGCAAGCTCCACCCGAGTGAACATTCAGGCCCTGCGCCGGAGGGCACCCGGGCATCCGGCCCTTGCCAAATACCGGGTGCTGGGAAGAGTCCTCAGCGGAAAGCCCCAACTGGAAGAGGAAGCGGCCGAGGATGCCCTGGTGGAGGCCCTCACCTCCTGGACCCACAGGTTGGGCTTACCCCCGCTGTCCAGGTTTGGAATCGGTGAAGCGGAACTGGATGTAGTGGTCGCCAATTGCCGGGCCGGCAGCATGAAGACCAACCCTCTTATACTGCTGGATGAGGAACTGAGAGAGATCCTGTCGAGCCGACTTTAGCATATGGGTTCGAGGCTACCGGTATAGCCATCGAAAGATGGGGTTGGCGATAACGACTGGCACACGGATTCCTGCTGGATGGATTTCAATCTGTCAAAAGTCGGCTGTAGCTGGTGACCATCGACCCGTCTCCCAGGACGATGCCGCGTGACAAGGAGGCGTGAGACCCGATATCGCACTGGTTCCCGACAATGCAACCGCTGAGCCGCGCGGAATCCCCGATGGTCACCCTTGACCAGACGACGGAGTTCTCAATGACTACGTTCTTGCCGATGACCGAGCCGCTTCCCACCGCCGAGGCGATTACCTGACTACCCTCTCTGATCGTTGTGCTGGGGTCGACCACAGAATCGGAGGTGTTCGTTGCCCCTGTGGGCAGGGAAAGGGCCGGCGAAAAACGCCGCCGCAGGATGTCTGCGTGCACCTGGAGGTACTTCTGGGGCGTCCCTATGTCGATCCAGTAGCCGTCGGAGATGAAGGCGTACATGGGGCGGCCATTTTTCAGCAGGGTAGGGAAGAGTCCCCTCTCAAAAGAATGGTTCTCGCACGGCGGGATCCAGTCGAGCACTTCGGGCTCGAGGATATAGGTTCCCGCATTGATGGTGTCACAGGTAATCTCGTGGGCTGCGGGCTTCTCCAGAAAGCGGTCGATGCGGCCGTCATTTCCCGTCTCCACCAAGCCGTAAGCCGAAGGGTTGGCCACCCGCGTCAGGACCAACGTGGCCACCGCTCTCCGCTCCCGGTGCCGGCGGATCACCTCGGTCAAGTTCAACTCGCAGAGGATATCGCCGTTGAAGACCACGATGGCCGTGTCCAGCAGGGGTTCGGAATTCTTGAAGGCCCCAGCGGTTCCCAGCGGTACTGGTTCAACTACGTAGCGGAGCCGTACTCCAAAGTTCGCTCCATCTCCCAGGACCTCCTCAATTCGTTGAGGCTGGTATGAGAGACTAAGAATGATTTCCGATATGCCGTGCTGACGCAGCAGTTCAATCTGGTAACGCAGGAAGGGGATGGTGACCACCGGGACAATGGGCTTGGGGGTGTTCAAGGTTAAGGGGCGGAGCCGGGTGCCTTCTCCTCCCGCCAGGATTAACGCTTTCATGTCGGCGATCTGCTCGCCCCCTTTGCTCGAGATGCGTGCCTGCCCACGACGAGTTCTTCATTATCATCGTCGGCAATGGGAAGGCAATTTAGCATTTTGGGGAGAGGAATTCAATTCGGATCTGGCAGTTGCACTCCCTTTCTGAATGTACTAGACTGTGTTTGTCTGGTGGAGCGTTCTGATCCGCCAGGCACTGCAGGCTTTCTCCTGACGGTGGTGAGTGTAGCTCAGCTGGTAGAGCGCTGGACTGTGGCTCCAGTGGCCGTGGGTTCGATCCCCATCACTCACCCCAAATTCATTAACCTGCCCGCTGCAATTCAATCACTTACAGAAGCATTAAGAATTCCCGCCAGGGGGATGAGCTGGAGCGTAGCTGTTCGCGACTACAGTGTGGTTACAGTCTCGCACCGTGCAGTGGGGATTGCAGTCATCGCCAAGAGTGGTATCCGAAGCATCGCATCATGGCTTTGGGCTGGGAGCAGGCTGCGAAAGCTCTTGATCGATGTGGGTGACCGTTTCGTGTTCGAAGACCTCGGCCCACTTTCCGTTGCGCTGGACATAAACGCCGGAACCGACTCCGTGGTACCCGGGCCCATTCCCGTTCGGGTAGAGCGTCCAGCCAAAGTCCACCAAGGCCGCTTTGGGCTGCACTTCGTGAATTCGGAAATCTTCAATCACCATTCGCACCGAGGGGAACTGCTTGAAGATCGTGGCAAAGCGACTCTTTATTCCTTCAAGATCTCGCAGCCAGCCGGTCGAGGTGTTGAACATCTGCATGTCTTCATAAAACTGCTTCATCAGCTCATCACTTCTCTTGCCAAAGGGGACACGTCAAAGTATTGGAAGAATCTCTCTTGCTGGGAAAAATCCTATGTTTCCTGATATCAGGAACATGGCTTCGAAACGCTCGCGAAGATGATGTCCCGGGAATTCAGAAGATTGAATAGTTGAATTTCTCCTGGTCGTGGACTTGCAGTACCGGACAAGGTGCGGGCTGCCGAAGAGAGCTTCTGGATGTCGAACCCTACGAACAGGGGTGAGGTGACGTTATAACCTGCCTCACGCCTGATGAACTAAATCGGACCAAAAGAGGCAAGATGGAGTGACGAAGGCTCTTGGTAATCGAGGACGCTGCCAATCGAAGGTCATTGTTATGTCCTTCGGATTTGGTCGATACCGGAGAAGAAGATAAAATGGTGAATATGCTTAATAGACGAATAAGACTACTTCATTTCCTTTTGATTCTGCAGGCTACCCTCCTCTCCGATGCCGTGATGTATGCAGGAAACGAAATTCTAGGAGAAGTACAATTTGTGGGCGCGACCAAGGTTGAGAAGACTTCCGGGGTTTGGGTCGATGGGCAGTATGTAGGTTATCTCAAAGAACTCAACGGGTCGAAGAAGGTTTTGCTCTTGCCTGGTGAGCATCAGATTACGGTACGCCAGGCTGGTTTCAAAGACTTCTCACGGAAAGTCATACTGGAGCCGGGACAAAAACAAACCGTGAACGTGGCCATGACCAAAGACTCCCAAACCCTCTACCCGGGAATTACAGCCCAGATGAAGATTGCCGTGAAGCCCAATCAGACAACGGTCTTCCTTGAGGACCGATTTGTAGGATACGTCGACCAGTTTGATGATCCTGGACA
>JBGPHY010000630.1:0-3880 GCA_041484625.1 Terriglobia bacterium
AGAAGCTGACGTCGTTCGAGAAACCGTAGGAGCCGTAACCCGCCAGCAGCATCGGACGCATTCCGTCCCGTATTAGCTCCTTCTTGTAGACAATCGAAATTGGAATCTTAGTGCCATCCGAAGCAGTGGCATGAATACGTTCGGACTGGTAGAGCCCGGGGGCGTAACCGCCAAGCACTGGCTGCTGTTTGAGGAGTTTACGCTTCCTTGTCTTCACATCGTAGTCGTAGACCGATCGGGGCGTAACAAATGACTGGTAATTGATACGATAAGCGGGAGTCTCAAACTCCGCGTTCTGCCCGGGAAATGCGAGATAAACCGGTTCAGGAAACTCGATGTAATGGGACTGCCCTCTCCCGAGATCAGCCACAAGTATTCTTGGAATGCCATTCTCACGTTCGAGCACAATGTAGTGATCCGAGAAACAATCAATGTCTTCCAGTTTCACATCCTTGCGATGCCCTACTATCTCCTTCCAATTCTTCTTTCGTGGATCATCCACCGAGGCAGTGACGAGGCGGAAGTTCTTCCCTTGATCGTTGGTCCGGATATAGAAAAGATCTTTGATATGGTCAATATAGTACTCGTGATCCTTCTGGCGCGGCAGAAACACTTTCAGCGAGTCATTCGGACGGTCGGCTGCGATGTATTGCACTTCACTGGTCGTCTTGCTATATGAAACAAGAAGGATGAACCCTTTGCTGCGTGTGCGACCGGCGCCGATGTCATAGAGTTCATCTTTCTCTTCAAAAAGCGCCTCATGGATGGGGGCGCCTAATACGTGACGGAAAAACTTGTTCGAACGTTTCGTCACTGCATCTTCCTGCGTGTAAAAGATAGTTCTGTTGTCATTGGCCCACGCCACGGAGGTCGCGCGTTCGGCCGTGTCTGGGAGCACCCTTCCTGTCCTCAGGTCTTTGATATGCAATACGTATTGACGAAATCCCGTCGTGTCAGTTGAATACGCCAGGAGATTTCCATCGTTGCTGACCGTGTAGGCACCGAGGCTAAAGAACTCCTGCCCTTTCGCCATCTCGTTCAGATCCAGGGTGATTTCTTCTGGCGCCTTCGAGTTGCCTCTCTTGCGACAGAAGATCGGGTATTGTTTTCCCTGCTCCGTTCGCGTGTAATAGATATACCCGTCCTGCTTGTAGGGTACATCCACATCGGTCTCTTTTATGCGGGCCAGCATCTCCTTGTAAAGGCGGTCCTGAAACCCTTTTGTGGATTGCGTCATGGCATCGGTATAGGCGTTCTCGGCTTTGAGATAGTCGATGACTTCCGGATTGCTTTTTTCGCGCATCCAAAAGTAGTTATCCACCAGGGTCTCTCCGTGGATTTGAGTAGTCTTGGGCACTTTCTTTGCTGCTGGGGGGGCAGGCAATCCCTCCTGTGCTTGTAACCGAATGCCCAGGAGGATCATCGTCATTCCCATCACCAAGACATAATTGACTGCATGCATAGTTTCCTCCACTGGAAGCTCTCCTCAGCCGCAGCCACAATCTTCGATGGCACCAGTTCAATCAATTCTTCTTTTCCGGCAAGTTCTACCGGAGACCTTTTGACCCAAGGTATCTAGCTCGCGAGTTCGTTCACGCCGCCATGCGACGAGAACATTGACAAAAGCCCAAAATGAAGTGCGATTCAAGCCTGAATTGTCACGTTAGTCGGTACGTGGGTCAAAGTCAATACTTTGTGGATTGTCGGGAATCTCCACTGGAGAAATGTTCCTCAAGCTGGTGGGAATAGGCAAGTATCGGAAAAATGGACGAAAGCTTTCCCATCGATAGACACAATTCCCCGCCTTTACAAAGGGCGAGTCTCTACTCGTCCACGTTCTCGTCGTCGGACACGGAAGGTTTCATGTTGAGGACGTGGACGAGCACAACGACAATCAGGATTTTTATGGTAGTTGTCCGTGCGCCGGTTTGGTGCGCCAATCGGGACTTCTGTCAAGCGGTCGAAGTATAGATGGATAATCCCCCCCCCAATTGCTCAGGACTGGTGTTCCGGATGGGTGCAGCCGGGAAACTCGTCGAGGTAGGTGAGTCCCTGGTAGCCCAACACCTCGATCAGACCTACACGGGAAGTATAGAAGCCTTCGACCGTCATCTCTTTGACCAATCGATAAAACTCAAAACCCGCGTGATGGGCCTTGGGATCATGCTCTGTAAGGCTTATTTCGGTGAGGAGCTTTGTCCTTTCAGCCAAAGTGAGCTTACGAAAGGGCTGCCCTTCCTTTCCCCTGCTCACTTGATCGAGTTGAGTCAGACCTTGGATCCATTGATCCTGCAAAGCAGGTTGGAATTCGCCAGCCGAAAACAATAAGAAATCCAGGTAACTTGCTACTTGGGCCTCACGGGCGCCCGGTTGATCGTCTGTAGGAATGATCATCTCTGTTAAGATCTGGACGGTTTCGAATTCTTCGGGCTTAAAGAATTGCGGAACGTAAGGTTCTATGGCGGCTGGCGCCGAGGATTCGGCCTGGTGGTGTGTGTGATTTCCTGCGACCTGCTGCTGTATCGGAGCCGCCGAAGCCGCTGGCAACCAGCCTGTGAGGAATTCTCTGCCGGCCGCAGTAGACATTAAAAGCCCAAGATACTTAAGAGTCTTTCTTCTGGCAATGGACTCACCACGCATCAGCTTATAAACCTCCTTCATGGCACCGCCGCAGTCCGAATATGGGCGCCTGTAGATATGCAATTCCCTTCTACACTTCACCTAACCGGAATTGCTCGGCCAGGTGGTCACAGGCGCGGTAAGAAAGCGCCATGATGGTATGAGTGATAGCTTTCTCCGGGTGGGAGACAAAACAGCTCGCATCCACAACCAGGAGATTCTTGATGTCATGGCAGCGGCACCACAGGTCCAACACAGAAGTACGCGGGTCGTCCCCCATGCAACAACCGCCGGCCTCATGTGTCACACTTCCCAATGGATAAGGAGCGACCTTCTCATAAGGGAAGATCTCCGCTCCTGATGCACGCAGGATTTCTTCCATTTGCTCGTACATCTCATCCCGGATGGCAAAGGCATGATCGTACTCCGCCGTGGTGTGGAACCTCATCTGAGGAATGCCAAAGCGATCACGTAACCCATCCGGGTCAATCTCTACATAATTGGTACTGAACGCCAGGCCCTCTCCATATCCGCTCATGTTAACGGCTGAGGGATACAATTCCTTGATCCTCTTCTTGTAAGACACGCCAAAACCGGGAAGCGCGGCCCCTGGACCGGGTCCCATCCCGCAACCGGTGTAAAAATTGAATCGGTAGCCCCGCAGGAACTTTTTCTGGCCCTTGTGCCCGTAGTTATAGCGAGGGATATATAGGCAGGATTCGCCTGGACCATCGTCATTGCTCACAGCACGGCCGGCCAGTTGCGGGAAGAAACCTTCAATACTGTTGAAGGCCACATGTTCGGTGAGATATTTTCCCAGGACGCCGCTGGAATTGGCCAACCCATTGGGAAAATCGCGGTTTTTCGAATTAAAGAGAATGCGAATGGACTCGACCATCGAAGCGCCCAGGACCACGGCTTTGCCATAAGCTTCATACTCCTGCCTGCTTTGAGTATCGATAAAGGACACGCCTCGGGCCTTTCCTGTCTTGGGATCCGTCAGAACCTTATGCACAGCGGCATTCGGACGTAACGTGAAATTCTTCCGGCTGGCGAGTTTGGGCACCAGGACTTCCAGAGAACTGAAGCGTGAGACGGTGTCGCAGCCGTAGTTGCAGGCGCCACAATAATGACAGGAGGCGCGGTAATCGTAGGGCTGGCTCAAAACCGCCAGGGGGTAAGGCAGCACCTTGATCCCCAGCTTGGCCGCTCCTTTCTTGATCAGCAACTCACCACAGCGCGGCCGGAATGGCGGCAGGAG
>JBGPHY010000631.1:0-3879 GCA_041484625.1 Terriglobia bacterium
ACGAATCAGGGCGTACTGCGAAGTCTCGTTTTCCTCGTCAGAGAAGTTGAACGTCAGCCTGTTGAGGTACATGTAAGAAGTAAAGGGAAGACGTTTTTTAGTTTACCAGATTTCGTTCCTGACGATATTGAACCTCGCCCCGCCGGAGCCAAAGAGCAACTCCAGTATTCGCTCCCGCTCGGCGGCAGGCAGAGCGTTGATTTCTCGAGCGGCGCCATTTCCGACTGTAATACCGAAGCCCTCCATGCGCTGGTATTGGGTCTCGGGAGATATCAAAATGACCCGGGGCTGAGAGAAAAGCCAGGACTGGAGGACAACCAGCAGAACGAATCTCAGGAGAAAGGGTGGCCAGATCCTCCCAAAGGACCGGAGTTTCTCAGTCGGCATAAGTCCCCCCCCGAAGGGAAATACAGTTGGGTTGCAGAGAACCTGAGCAGGTGAGATAAAAGCTATCGGGAAAAACGCCAGACGTGTCTGGGTGGCAGAGCCTGCCCGCCTTGCGGCAGAAAGATTCAGGAATCCGTTTCTTTGACCGTCTTAGTTGTCTTCCTCTTCCTGGGGGCTGTGACAACCGCGGCTTTCGTTTCCTCGAAGCTCTTTAAGGCCGTTTCCTCGTCGTCGTAGATATCGAAGACCTTCAGGAGGTTCATCACCTTCAGGACCTCCAAGATTTTGGGTTTGACCCGCAACAGCTTCATCCGTCCGCCTTCCTGGGATATCGTGGTGTGGCTTCCTACCAGGAAACCCACTCCGGTGCTGTCGATGTAAGGAACCCCATCCAGGTCGACCAGAATTTTCTGAATACCGGTGCTCAGGACGTTCTTGATCTTCTCCCGCAGAAAGAAACTGTCTCCCCCACCCATGAATTTTCCTTCCAGCTTTACGACGCAAACATCTCCGAGAACCTTAAGTGTGAATTTCAATGAAGTATACCTCCTCCAATATGCTCCGTGGGGCCGGCCTTGTGAGCCGATGACTCATGCGGACGCCAAGCCTGTTTTTGTTGGTTAAGAACCTGTTCCCCGCACCCTGATGTGACAACGGGAAGGATGAGAGAGTTGAACCTTATCGGCCTGAGGCCACTCTTGTTTTGATCTCCCCGCAGTAGGACGGCATTGAGGACAATCCGCCAAGGATGATTTGCGGCAGATCTAATTTTAGTGATTTCAAGTTCACCGGGCAAGAACTTTCCATCCAGCATCCCGGGGTCTCAATATCCTGCGGGCTGTCCGTCTTTGCGAGACTCGGAAGTCCCGAAATACATGCGGTTGTTCCAGTCGGTGCCCCACTCAAGCCCAATAGGCTTCGCCCGGCTTTTCGCTAATCACCACACTCTTCAGGAAAGCCACGGCTTTTCGCAGACCCTCCTCCGCGGACATCAGACTGTCTTCGTGTTCGATGCTCAAGACGTGATCGTACCCGACCATTCGCAGGTTGCTGACGATGTCTTTCCATTGGGCAAAGTCATTGCCGTAACCAACGGTACGGAATATCCAGGAGCGATGCAGTTCGTCGGTGTAAGGCTTGGCATCCAAGACACCGTTGACTGCAATGTTTCGAGCGTCCAATTTGCAGTCCTTGGCATGGAAATGGTAGATCGCGTCCCCGCAGGCCCGGATGGCGGCGGCAATGTCAGCTCCCTGCCAGAATAGATGGCTGGGGTCGAAGTTGCAGCCGATCTCCGGGCCAACGGCGTTTCGCAACTTCAACAGCGTCCCTGCATTGTAAACCACAAAGTTGGGGTGCATTTCCAGCGCGATCATCTTGATCCCGTTGTCTCTGGCCAGCTTGACCGCCTCTTTCCAATAAGGAACGACGCGCTCTTTCCACTGCCATTCCAAGGCTTCAGCAAAATCGGGGGGCCAAGGAGAGACGATCCATGCGGCCGAGGTGGCTTTGGGATCAGCCCCGGGACAGCCACTGAACGTGACCACTCGATCCACCTCCAGCTTTCGGGCCAACTGAAGTGCCCTCACATATGCATCGTGGTGCGCCTTGGCTACTTTCCTGTTGGGATGGATGGGATTGCCATGCACGCTCAGAGCACTGATCTCCAAACCGCGACGGGTGACGGCTTCTTTGAAGGCCTTGAGCTTTTTGTCGCTGGCCAGCAACTCTGCAGGTTTACAGTGCGCATCCCCAGGGTAGGCACCACAGCCAATCTCGACGGCTTCCAGCCCCAGCTCCTGTACATAATCCAGCGCTTGCTCAAATGGCTTATTGGCCAGTAAGACGGTGAAGACTCCAATTTTCATTCGCATCCTCCAGGGTAAGATCCAAAGGGTCGATTAAGGCTCAGTCTTGAGAGTGATGAGAACCCGCTGAGGGGGCAGGCCGTATGGCCCTTCGTCAAGCCAGGCGTCCGTGAATCGCCTCATTCATCCCGCCAGAGATCTTGCGCGGCCCGAAGAATTCATCCATGATTTCCTGAGCCGGTGCAATCCCCACGAGGGACAACAGCTTGGCAAAGTCAGGCAGAACCATTCTATATCAGGAATCCCCGAAGAGGGTCAAGGAAAAAGGCAGTCCGCAGACGTCGCGCCCGTCCGGAAGGTCCAGCCATTTGGTAAAACGGCTGGCCGGCCGCTCGACAAAGATCCGGGATGCGGATTCCACCTACAGAACCGGCCCTGGGGAGCTTTCCTGGCAATGGAAGCAATTCATCGAGGCTTGTATAGAAGAGATGGAATCGCCTTCCCTCTTTCAGGGGAAGCATTCTCTGGGGAAACTTTCTGATCTGCATTTCCAATTAGAACTGGATGGAGGAGTCCTGGTCTGCATCTTCCGCGTCGATCATAAAATGCAACGGAGGAGGATTGTCGGGGTAGAAGAGTCAGGGGTTCGTGTTCTCGAACTGACCTTCCGAAGACTCAAGACTCTGGAAACCTTCACTCTTCGATCCGGGACGGGGGGATTTCCTGCTGGAGTGAAACGGCAGATGCGACTGGACTTCCAAAAACAAATTGAATCCCTCATCATTAGAAACTTCCCTAAAGCCAAGATTCACCGGTCCAGCCTGCACTCCGACCTGGCGCACTCGATTTCCGGAAAGTACGTCCGCCTCCTGTTCAACTCCGGGCTGGCTTCCTGGGCCGCCCTGGCAGTCAGCCCCGATGAGGACCAGACCACGGTTGATGGAATTCTCTCCAGTGGGATTATCTGGCGGAACAACTTGCAGGATCGAACTGCGAATCCCACCGGGAGACTCTTGTTAATGGTACCGGCATCCCGCGCCCTGGTGCTGAAGAGCCGTCTCGGTTTGATCCCGGTTGCCGGGCACAAGATCCTCCTGATGGAATTCGATCTGATCAAGCAGTCTCTGATTTTCCAGGACTTGTCAGACAGCGGCAATCTGGATACGGCCCTCACTTTGGTCCATAGCCCGGATCCCAAGTCCGATTTCACCCGATCAGAGAGCTACCAGCGCATCACGAACCTGGCGCCTGGCCGGATCCGGGCCGTTTTCCGGGCTGGATCTAACACCGTTTCATTTCGAATCCACGGCCTGGAGTTTGCCCAAATTCAAATGTCAGGAAGCCTCGAAGGGAGAATCCTCTGCGGGGTTGAGAGGTTGGAACCCCTCGAAGACTGGCAACAATTGACCCATTTGGTCAATCGAATCTTGAAGGCCAGGCACCCATCAACCGGGACGCGAAAGCATGAATACTTTCGGCTGCAGGCCGAACGCTGGTTGGAGAGTCTGATTCTGGAAAATATTCAGCAAATTGACCCCCGTCTCCATTCGAGTTCTGTATATCCGCAAGTTCCTGCTTTCCTGGGAGGCGATCGCGGGATGATCGATATCCTCACGGTGACTCGCCGGGGGAGACTGGCCGTCCTGGAATTAAAGGTAGTCCCTGATATCGAGTTGCCCCTTCA
>JBGPHY010000632.1:0-3876 GCA_041484625.1 Terriglobia bacterium
CCAACCGATCCACTGCTCCCGAGCCGCCACCCGTCAAGCTGGATTGGAAAACTGCAAACAGCACGCCACGGTCTGTCCTTCCGCCGTGGCGATCCGGATCAGATAGCGCAGGCTGGCCCCACAGGGAACCCGGAAGCCCAGGTAATGATGGCGGGCGATCAACTCTTTCCATCCAGCCAACTCCTGGGAGCTGTCCACCCGCTTCAGTGTAACGGGAACCACATCCTGGACACTGCCCTGGATGACGGGTTGGGGGCTGGCTCTGGGCGGGCAACTCCACCCGGGAGCGAGGGGCGTGAGATCCTGCCTGTTTGGCCACCGGCAACTGAATCAACCTCAGTTGTTCCAGTTCCTCCAGCCAGCTGACGCACTCTATGGCCTTCAGCTTGCGGTTGGCTCGCTTCCACCCCAACAGTTCGCAGACGGTGTTCGCCAGCTCATGACGGCTGAATTCGCAACTGGAGACTACCTCCCGCACCAGTTCCAGATCCCCAGAACCGACTCGCCGGCCGCAGAAGTCCGGAATGCGAACCTGGATTCTCTCAGTTGTCGTCTCCACCACCGCCACCTCGCTGTCTGATATTGACAGACCCGGCGCCTTTAGTCCAGCATTTATTGCAGGCTCGACGAAAATTCTTCAACTTTCCATGGGGGCTGTCTGCTGACGTGCGGGAAGCCTCCAGCTCCGGTTGAATCCTGGAGTGGGGGATACGGTTTCTCAAACTCGGAGCGGGTTAGATTCTGAAGAGGAGACCCTTTTAGTCAACGGTGGAAGAAAAAGACCTCATCGAAAAACTCCACAAGATCGAATGGCTGTATGCCAGAGCCACGACCCCGGGCGAACGCATCGCCGCCGAAAATGCCAGGGAGCGAATCCGAGAACGGCTTCGCATTGCTCAGCAAAAGGCCGAGGCCATCGAGATCCGTTTCTCTCTGCCGGATATGTGGTCCCGGCGGCTCTTGCTGAGCTTGCTGAGAAGGTACGGTTTGAAGCCGTATCGTTACTCCGGGCAAAGGCATACCACGGTCAGGGTTCGGGCTCCACGGATTTTTGTCGATGAAACCTTGTGGCCGGAATTCCAGGAATTGAACCGGACCTTGCGGGCCTACATGGACGAGGTAACCGATCGTGTCATCAAAGAGGAAATCCACCGGGATAACTCAGAAGCGGAAGTCCAATCTGGCCCGGAAGCGCTCGAGGCCAGTAGGACTACCCCCTAGCGGTCACCGGATCAGCCCGCTGGGCTGGGAGCCCCACAGCGGTCCGCTCCATGCCGCGAGCCTGAGGTTCTGCTGGAAGGCCTCCTTCTCAAAGAAAAAGGCGCAATTAGCCGGCAGCTTTCGATGGGCGTGCGCACGCTTGCCGTAAAGGCACAGTAGGGATACAGGGGGAAGAAGGCAGCTGCCTGCAATGAATAGTAGCCCTTTCGTGCAATGCGAAGGTACCAGATGGAGTCTCACCGCACGAAATTGTCGATCAGGGCTAATTGCCAATATCCCAGGATGGATGATGTCGAGGCATGACGGAGGGAAAACAGCAAACTGCCACCGAGCGCCAAAACCTTATAAAAGAGAAAGAACACCGCCGCCATCCGCAGAGCTTGTCGTCGGGCTATTCCCCCGCCGGGTCTGGCAAGGTTCAGGAAGGTTTGTTCTCCGGCCACAGACACTCCCCCCCCCATAGAGCCTCCCGGTTTTCTTCCTGCAGCCGCTTCGCACTCTGATCTTTCTCAGCCCGGCCTTGACAGCCCCGAAGTTGGAGGCTGGCGGATCGAATAAAACCAGAACTGTGAGGTCTCCACAAGTCCTCATAGGGGGGCAGTTGGTGTTTGAACTCAAGCTCACCAGATGTCATTCAGCGACTCTGCCTTGGGACCCCTCGAATTCGTCAAGAATGTCTCTGACCTTTCTTAGCAGGGATTCAGGGGTAAAGGGCTTCTGGAGAAACAGAGCCCTGGCTTCTACCAGCCCGTGCTGGAAAAGCGAGTCGTCGATATAACCCGAAATGAACAGGATCTTCAGTTCCGGTCGAACCACTGCCAAGCGTTCCGCCAATTCGCGACCACTCATTTTGGGCATGACGATGTCGGTGATGACCAGGTGGATAGCAGAGCCCTGCGGCTCACACATCCTTAAGGCTTCTTGGCCGTTGCTCGCTTCCAGTACCTGATAACCTCTGCGCCGGAGGGTCTCGGAAGCAAACCCTCGGACGATTTCCTCGTCCTCAACCAACAGGATGGTCTCCGACCCCCCCGGCAGTTGCTGAAGCGGCGACGGGACAAGTGCCGGTTGTTCCACCTCGTTGACGCGTGGCAGATAGATCCTAAAGGTCGTCCCGTGTTCGAGTTCGCTTTCCACCCAGATCCCGCCGCCGCTCTGCTGAACAATTCCGTAAACGGTGGCCAACCCAAGTCCAGTGCCCCTGCCCGGTTCTCTGGTTGTAAAGAAGGGTTCGAAGATGTGCGATCGAGTCTGAGCATCTATCCCGTGGCCGGTGTCGCAAACTTCCAGCAGGACATAGGAGCCAGATTGAATCCCGAGGTGGGTCTGGGTGAAAACCTCGTCCAGATCCTCGTTGGCTGTGGATAAGGTGAGCCTGCCTCCCCGCGGCATGGGGTCGCGTGCATTGATCACCAGATTCATTACCCCCTGTTCGATCTGGCCAGGATCTGCCTTCACCAGGCCTAGTTCCGGGTGGAGCCGGGTGACCAATTCTACATCTTCCCCGATGAGGCGTTGCAGCATTCGATTCAAGTCTGTAACCGTCCGGTTCAAGTCGATGATCTTAGGACTGAGCACCTGCTTTCGGCTGAAGGCCAGCAATTGCTTGGTAAGGCCTGTTGCCCGTTCGCCGGCTTTGCGGATCTCTTCTAGTTCTCGGTAGAACGGATCCTTCGAGTTCAAAGACAGCTGCATCAGGTTACAATAACCCAGGATCGCAGTCAGAAGGTTGTTGAAATCATGGGCCACCCCGCCAGCCAGCCGGCCGATAGCCTCCATTTTGAGGGCTTGGCGGAATTGCTCTTCCAGTTTCTTTTTTTCGGTGATGTCCTGGAAGACCCAGAGAACGCAATGCTCATGATTGAGTTCAATCAACTCTGCGGAAACCAGTTCCACCCGCTCGCCACCAGGCAATGAGCTGAAGTTGAGTTCGATATTCCGCACTGAACCGGTCTCTTGAATTAGGTTCAGTATTTGCGCCAGGACTTCAGGATCGGTCCAGATACCCAATTCAGCTGCGGTGCGACCCACCAATTCTTCCCGCCTGAGGCTCCGGTACCGAAGCCAGAGTTCATTGGCGTCGATAATTTTCCCGTCCCTCAGGCGCGAGATAACCATGGCGCTGGGGCTCGCGTTAAAAGCCTTCGAAAACCTCTCCTCGGATGCCCGAAGGGTTTCTTCGGCACGCATTCTTTCAGTGATGTCCCGGTGAATGACCGTGTAATAGCGTTTCCCGTCAACCTCAATTTGAGAAATAGAAGCCTCAAGGGGAAACTCCTCTCCATCGCTGCGGAGTCCGGACACTGTTCCCAATTGCCCCATCCTCCGCTTGGTGAGATAGGTGTCTCCCAGGGACAGGATATATTCGCGGTGAACTGAACGAAATCGCGCAGGAATAAAGCGCTCCAGTGGCTGCCCAACGGCCTCAGCCGCCATACAGCGAAACATCTGTTCTGCCGCGGCATTAAACAGCACGATTCGCTATTCTTCGTCCACGGTGACAATTCCGTCCATGGCAGAAGCAATGATTCCGGCACAGAGAACACCGACTCCAAAGAGCGAAAAAGCCAACCGCCGCGCTGGACCAAAGGCTTGCCTCTGGGGCATTTCCACTACGAGAGCTAATTCCAATTCTTTGACCCACCCATAGACACC
>JBGPHY010000633.1:0-3871 GCA_041484625.1 Terriglobia bacterium
CGGCAGGAATGGGATGAACCCTCAAGGCTGCTGCTGCGCCGTGTCGAGAAAGCCGGTTTCAATGTAAGCCGGGAGGAGATACAAGAAAAAGCTTGCCTCGGCCAGATGCGTCTACCAAAAATACGCTTGAGGGATTACCTGGAGGCTAAAGTCCTTAAAGCCACCCACCGGCTCTGTCCCGAAACCTTCCTGATCCCCAATGGCCGGCGAGTGCGCCTGAATTACCGCGATGACGGGACCGTACACCTGGCCGTCAAACTCCAAGAGTTGTTCGGCCTTGAAGAAACACCTCGTGTCGGCAAGGACCGTAAGCCCGTGGTTGTGGAATTGCTGGCTCCTAATGGCCGTCCGGTACAAACCACCACCGATCTGGCGAGTTTCTGGAAGAATACCTATCCGCAGGTGCGCAAAGAACTCCGCGGCCGCTATCCCAAGCACTCCTGGCCCGAGGATCCAAGGAGAATCTTCCTAGACGGGTGAGACAGGGTGAAGGGATGTCGGGAGCCCAACTCATGTCGTGACGCAAGCGTCAATTCAAGGAATTGTCGCTGACTTCGGCACAACCCTCAGAATCTCAAAAGATACGAGAACTTCACGAAAAACTGCTTGGAATCATTCAGTAATCCCTGGCTGCGAATGACTTGATTGCCGCTGTCCGATGGCAGTAATTCAAGATTTGCAGCATTGCTGTTGTAGCCGATGTAGAGTGCCGTGAAGGGATTCACCAGGTAGGTGAAGAGGAAATCGGCGTTGAGATTCTTGGACGTTTCCAGAGAGGTGAGGAGCGGGTTGGCAAGGATGGCGTTGTACTGAACAATCAGGCGAAGAGACAGTTGCCGGTTAAACTGCCAGCCCCACCGGCTGCGGATGATATGGTTGTTGAAGATCGACGCATCAGTCGATCGGTCGGTGAGACGTTCAAACAAATACGTGTTCTCAATGCGGAGGGGGCGGGCAGGACGAAGCGCCAGGCTGAAGCTGCCGCGCGTGAGTTCTGCCAGTACCGGTTCCTGCCCTTGGGGTGGAACAATATTGATCTGAGCGCCCAGTGAATACTCGCTTTTCAGGGTGAGCAGATTAATGAAACTCGTTTCAAAGTAAATCCCCTGGCGATGGTGCGGGTAAACGCGATTGGTGGACAGGCCCGGGAAATCCTGGGGGCGCAGCAGTTCCTGATCTGTCACATAGAATAATTCCAATGCCGTCTGGCCTGTAAATTCCCAGCCTATACTGTAGTCGCCATACATGTCGAGACGTGTGCCACGGTGGTCCCAGATAGGATTGAGAAAAACACTAGGCCCCCATGAGATCAGGAAGTTGCCTGCGGGGCGGAAGCGGTAAGCGGCCATTTGACCAAGGCTGCGGATGTCCGCCCGAAGGGGAGGACGCAACGTGGTGCGACCCAGAGTGGTCGTCTTCTCGACGGTGTCTTCCGTGATGAAACCGGTCTCCGTCCAGAACCCTGGACTGCGGTCATTGTAGTCGAGGTTGTAATAGAACTTCAGCCCATCGCGCCGCAGTTGGGCCTTGTAGGCAGGACCAGCCAGCTGAGTGCCATCGGTAAGTGTAGTGGCACTGGTTACAGCCTGCCCCCCCACCGACCAGTTCTTATTTAACTTGAGGCGAGAATCAACGCCGCCCACACGATTGTAGGTTCCTCTGAATTCACGATCGGTGTAGATGAAACCCACCGAAGACTGCTGGAGAATATCGCGGTTGACGCGGACAATGCCAAAGAGTGCCCGCTTCCCCGCGAGGGCGTCGCCTGGCGGGACTATTTCGCCGGGTGACTGGTCATCGGCCAACAGCGCTCCGATGGCATAAGGGCCTTGCTTGCCTGTTAGCCGCACGCCGAACTGCGGGTCAATGATGCGCCGGGTGAAGACCAGGTTGATAGGCGTGTCAAAGTAGTTAGGGTTTTCGAGGAAGAAAGGGCGCTTTTCAGGGAAAAATGCCTCAAAGCGGCGGTTGATGGTGACCTGGGGCTCATCTGACTCTACTTGGGAAAACTCGGGGTTCACCGTAGCGTCGAAGGCAAGATTCTCATTCACAACAAATTTGGCATCCAGGCCCGCCTCGGGCTTGGCACCTTTACTGGTGAATTGAGGATTGGCCGGATCGCGCTGATCGAGCGCCTTGAAGGAGCGCATGGAGGCATGGGGAATCGATTGCACGTTGCGTCCCGTGGAGATGTCTGCAAGCCCTTCCAGAGTTGCCCCTTGATTGAGCCGTCCTTCAATGCGAGTCGAAACCCGCGGCCACGTGGCCGATTCATTCACCCGAGGAATCCAGCGGATGAGTACAATTCCCCACGTTTGCAAGGGAGTGTCAGGGAACCGCAAGCTCTTGAAGGGAACCGCTATCCAAACGACATAGCCCCGATCAGTCAACAGACCGCGCGACTGCCAGACTGTGTCGAACGAGCGGTCGTATTGGCTGCGCATCCCTTCAGTCCACAGTCCGTCCATCTGGTAGCCCAGGGGATTCACAGTGAACACAAAGGCGCGGCGAAAGTCGTGGTAAGTATCCAGGAAGAGGTCCAGCCGTTCGTCGCCGTAAAGATTGTCGCGTGGTGTCTTGTGAGCCCGCACCTTGCCTGGCTCGGAGTCAAAAGCGACGAAGATACAGTAGAAGTTCTCATGGTCGTATCCTACGTACGCTTCGGTACGCTGTGAGGTAGGCGCTCCATCGTGGGGCAATCGCTGGATGAATCCCTCCACCTTGGCCAGTCGACCCTCCCAGGCCAGGCTGGGTTTCATGTCAACAAAGTCTTCAAGGATTGGGGCTTCCACAACTCGGGGAACTGTGAGAATAGGAGCCGTAGCGGCCAGATTGGACTTGGTCTCTGCCGTAGCTCCGGCCAGCAAGACCGACAACAGCCAGAACCCAAGCTGCAATACAAAAGACAATGCGGAAGAGGTCGATCGGCGGGCTTCAGATGGAGTGGCCGTGTCGGGCCGGAACGGCACAGGACAAAGAGAAAGGAACACCAATCATGCCTTCGACATTTAGGATCGACAGGATCGATGGTTCCTGTCTTGGCGGGACATCCTGGTCAGATCAAGGGATCCAGCCTCCCGGTGATTATACACACTTGCTGACAATGCGCAATCGCCCGGACTTCCGTTGGTCTCTCTCGACACAGTTCTATAGGAGAGCCAGACGTCCGAAGGGCCCTTGTGTCAACTCGCAATTCGGAAATGGAACTTGCTTCCCCTTTCCGTTTGACTGATCGGTCTAAAGCAAAACCTACTTGCCGATCAGAGATACCCCCTTTCTACCAGGCATATACATCCGAATCCCAACAACCATCAATATTCCGAAGAGCAGGTAAACCAAGGAATTGGCACTGATACAGGCACTCATCCCGAAGTATTGGGAGGCCTTGGCAATCGCCACAGCTGCAACTCCCCCTCCCACCCAGCCGACCGAATTCATTAAGCCGACGGCCGTGGCCCGGTGCTGTGGGCGAACCACGTCATGCAGCGAGGCCCAGATGTTGGCATCATAGATTCCCTTGAAGTATCCGAATCCGGCCATTGCAAAGATCAACAGAGGAACAGACAGAGTCCAACCGGTGAGAAACAGAAAGGGTATCCCCGCGAACCGCCCGCGGAGCAGGTCATGCCCGGGGGTGGTTGGGCATACTTGGCGCAGCATCCCGAAATGAGCATCATCTTTGACGAGGCGATGACGGGGAAGGCCCACGGCCAGATCGCCGGAATTCTCTCGATTTATGATTTCTCGCTCTTCAATACAATCGCCGATCACTCGTCCGTCAAGCAGGCTCAAGGCTGCCAACAGAGTAGTGGTGCCATGGCGTTTGTAATCGTGCGTCATCGTGCCGCAACGGCCCTTTTTTAGAGGCAGC
>JBGPHY010000634.1:0-3865 GCA_041484625.1 Terriglobia bacterium
CCAAGGATGTCACTAGAACTTTTGACAGTACTATCATTTCACTAAGGAGAACTCTTATGATCCTAAGAATCAGTAGCGGGGGAACCCCGCCGGGCAGGACTCCGACCAGCCTGGCTGGTTTGAGGGCGTTAGTCGTTTTCTTTTTGGTGGCAGGACTGATGGTTTCCGGCTCCCTTTTGGCCCAGGAACGGTTTAGCTCCATCACCGGGCAGGTGACCGATGCTAGCAAAGCGGTGATGCCGGACGTGACAGTCACCATCACTAACAAGGACACCAACAAGACCTACACGACCACCACGGGTACCGACGGGAATTATTATGCCCGTGATCTGGAACCCGGAAGGTACAAAGTGGTCTTTGAGTTGAAAGGATTTACCAAGGCGGAAATCCCGGATGTCATTCTGCTCCTGGGAAAAACCTTCCGGCTGGATGCCTCGCTTCAGGTTGGGGCCGTGGAACAGACGGTGGAAGTCATTGGCGAGACTCCCCTGATCGACACCAGCAGCACAACAGTGGCTCACAACGTGACCGCCGAAGAATTTGACCGCATGCCTAAGGCTCGCAGTTTCCAGGATGTGGCCTTGACCTCGCCTTCTGTCAACTCAGGGGCAATTGAAGGCGGCATTCAGGTGAATGGCGCCAGCGCCGCGGAAAACAACTTCACGATTGACGGTCTTTCCGTTACTGGCGTTATCAACGGCGACTCCCGCCAAGACGCGGTCTACGAGTTTTTGCAGGAAGTGCAGGTGAAGACCTCCGGTCTGGAAGCCGAATATGGAGGCGCCCTGGGGGGTGTGATCAGTGCCGTGACCAAGTCGGGCGGCAATCAGTTCCACGGGGAAGTGCACTGGTACAATTACGGCTCCAACCTCAGCGCCGGCCCGACCCCGCGGATACAAACCGATCCGGTCGGTGAACTCAATACGCAGTATTTCCAGGACAGCAAGATCAAAGACCACAACAATGAAATCGGGGGGTCATTGGGCGGGCCTTTCCTCAAGAACAAGCTCTATTTCTTTACCGCAGTTACCCCCAATTGGCGCCGGCAGGAAGAGAATGTCCTCCTGGACAGTGGAGAGACTCCCAGCGTTTTCACAAGTAAACGGAATGCCATAAACCTGTTCAACAAACTCTCATGGGATCCAGTGTCCCGAATCAGGACCAACTTCGCTTGGTTATACACCACCCAGAAGAGAACGGGCTTGCTGCCTGCCTTTAACGCTTACTGTACAGATTGCAACGTTAACTCAGCGGCAGCCCAAGAGTCCAACCGGAAACAAGGATGGTATTTGCCCAAGAATAGCTACACCGGCACAGTGGATGTGACTTTATCGAACACCAGCTTGTTGAGCTTCCGGGGTGGGTACTTCTGGGATAACTACAAAGACATGAATGTTCCTTCTCAACATCAGACCAGGTACAACGTGTCGGGGATCGGTTTGCCGTTTACCATTCCGGACAATCTGATTCAACCCAGTGGCTTTTTCGACGTGTCGCTGACAGAAGTGAGCTACTTCGATATCACCAGTCGTGGCTTCTTCATGGGCGATTTCAGCAAGACCTTCCGTTTGGGCGGGACGCACAACCTGAAAGGCGGTGCCGGAATACAGAAAATCGTCAACACAGTGGATGTCAACTACCAGGCTGGTTACGGTGTGGCCATTTACTGGGATCGATCCTACACGAGTCTCGCGACGGGTCAAAAAGATCGTGGCACTTACGGGTACTACCGAGTGCGGCAACGGGGTACCCAAGGTTCTGCCGGTTCCACAATCGATCACATGTACATTCAGGACCAGTGGCAGATTCATCCTCGACTGACATTGAGCCTGGGTTTGCGCACGGAAAAAGAGAATATTCCTTCCTTCCAGCGTGCAATCAAAAACTATGCCATGCAATTTGGCTGGGGAGAAAAGCTGTCTCCCCGGCTGGGCGCCAGCTTCGATTTGTTGGGCAATGGCAAGGTGAAAGTGTTCGGCAGTTGGGGTCGGTATTTTGACTGGACCAAGTATGAGCTGGTACGGGGTTCCTTTGGTGGCGACCTCTGGAAGGAGTGGTGGTATTCCCTGGATACACTCGATATTTTCTCTCTGGGTTTGAACAATCTACAAGGGAGAAACCTCTGGTCGAGCGTGCCGGGTTCCTACCAGGATCACCGAATTGCCAGTTTTGACGCTGATTCGGTCGATCCCAATATCAAGCCGATGCACGTAGACAACATGGTGTTTGGAACCGAATATCAATTGACTCCCCAGTTGGTGTTTTCGGTCCACTACGTGCGGACCAGACTGAACCGGACCATCGAGGATATCGGGCGACTGGTGGATGGAAATGAAGCTTATACGGAGGGCAACCCTGGTGAAGGCCGCTTTGTGATGGAAACCAACCATTATGGAGCGACACCGGACTTCCCCATGCCGAAACCAGATCGGCGCTATGATGCGCTGGAACTTTCAGTGAATCGCCGCTTTGCCAACAACTGGTTCCTGGGTGGTAACTATACTTTCAGCCGGCTCTACGGCAACTATGCCGGGTTGAGCAGCACGGATGAAGTTGTCCAGGGCGGGCTCCCCAACCAATCATGGGCTATTTCCCAGTCTCCCTTTACCGCGACAGCTCGTCCGGGCGGCAATGCCAACCGGGATTATGACTCGGATGAAGTCATGTTTGATTCGCGTGGAAAGTTCTTGACGGGGCGTTTGGAAACTGACCGCCCTCATGTGCTGAAGCTCTATGGATCCTACCAATTCAAATGGGGGACAGAAGTTGGAGGTCGTTTTTATGTGGCCAGCGGGACACCCATTACTACCCGTGTTGAGAACCTGAGCCAAATCCCTATCATGGTTAATGGACGCGCCGATGCTGGCCGGACTCCCGTCTTAAACACGACCGACATGTTGGTTTCGCATGATTTCAAACTGGGAGAGTCCAAGCGGCTGCGTTTTGAGTTTAATGCGATCAACCTCTTCAACCAGAAGACGGCGCGTTATAAGCAGAACATCGTCACCCGGTATCGGGATAGCAGTTCGGCCATGGATATGAGCGCGGTCAATCTGCTCCAAGGATATGACTGGCACCAGTTGCTTTCCCAAACGGCCTATGCGCAGGATAAAACACGCTCCTCGGACCCCAATTCTTTGGATCCGACCAAGAACTGGGCGGTGGACCCGACTTTTGGGAAGTGGGATCTTTATAATCCCGGCTTCTCGGGCCGATTTGCTATCAAGTTCATCTTCTAGTCGTTTGATTTCGTGAGCTTGCCAAGGGATGAGGTTCTTCTGAACCTCATCCCTTTTTTTTGTGCCTGATTTCCCCGATTCTGCCTGCCTGCAAGCCTCTACCTTGAAATTGCGGTTTTAATGTGGGAGCCTGCCTCCGGCAGGCGATCTCCGGTAGAGAACAATCGCCGGGACGGAGCGTGGACGCAGTGCGTTCACCCCACATTGCCTTAAGAAGCATTCTCATCGGCAATGACGCGAGGGATTGGCGGGCGCAGGTGGAACCTCATGCTATATTCGAATGTGGCAGCTGAAGGTGGGAGCCGCACTGCGCGACCGCTGTCGCTCCGTGCGGCGAATTACATGGGTGATGAAAGGTCGCCGCGCGGGGGACAGCGGTCCCATGATCGGCTCTCACCCCATAGAGCTCATCCACCGCTCCCACAATCTTTGAAGGAGGTTGTCCTAAATTACTGTGGTAGACTTGGGCCATGAAAGGGGAGATTCTCAGTCGGGAAGAAATCATCAGCAAGCTCCAGTCGTTTTTTGGTCTCCATCCAGAGGTGCGCTTTGCGTGCCTGTTTGGGTCTCTCGCCAGGAAAACCCACAATGTGCTGAGTGACGTCGATGTGGGTGTGTTTGTGGAC
>JBGPHY010000635.1:0-3841 GCA_041484625.1 Terriglobia bacterium
CAAAGACAGACTACATCGAATTGTTGAGTGCCAAGGTCAATTTTTAACAATTCGCCTTGTTGCACATTCAATCCTAGCCTCTCATGGCAATAGCGGATTCCATCCTCAGTGATATCGATGCCGCTAACCTCTTCAAAAAACTGCCGGGCCAGTCCGAGGAAGAAACCATACGCACAACCAATTTCAAAGAGGTTTCTGTTCCGGGCTGGGTCGAGAAAATGCATTAAGACTTGAAGCCGAAGCTTGAAATTCTTTTCCAGTGTAGCGCGATCTGCCAGATAGTCGCTGTATTCTTCTCCAAAAAAATAATTCTTGCGGTAGATCTCGACTAAATCAGCCTCACTGATTTGAAGGTTGGCGAAGACAAAACCGCATTGGCGGCACTTAAGCAATCCCGGATAAAGCGGAAATTGTTCGGTGCTCTGGCAGACGAGGCAAAGGCTATCCATGGAGATTCACCCTCTTCTCCACAATGTAATGGGGACGCCCCTTGACCTCATCGAAGATGGCCCCGATGTATTCTCCCAGAATGCCCAGGAAAATGAGCTGTATCCCACTGAAAATGGGGATTAGGATCGCCAGCGTCGCCCAACCGGATGGCCAGGCGCGGTGAGTGAAATACTGGACGAAAGTGATTAATGCTAACAGAAATCCCATAAAAGCGAAGGCTAAGCCAAGACCAATAGCCGCTTGCAGCGGCCGTTTGCTGAAAGACACCACCCCATGGGCGGCAAACTGGAGGAGGCGAGCCACCGAGTACTTGCTGCGTCCCCCAGCTCTTTTGCCACTCTGAAAGGGAACGGCCGTGCTGTTGAAGCCAACCCAGATGAACAGACCGCGCATAAACTGGTTCCGTTCACGGATTTGAGTTTGAAAAACTCGCGCTACTTTTTGGGAGATCAGCCGGAAATCCGCAGCGCTTTCCATGATGGGCACGCGTGAGATCCTATTAATTAAATAGTAAAACAGACAGGACGTGAAGCGCTTGAGGTATCCGATTTCGTGCGTATCCTGCCGTATGGTGTAGACGATATCATAGCCTTCTTCATGTTTTTCCAAGAGGCTGGGAATCAATGTCGGCGGGTGCTGCAAATCACTATCCATCATGATGAGAACATCTGAATGAGCATGGTCAATCCCTGCCAGTAGTGACATCTGGTGCCCAAAGCGTGAAGAAAGAGAAAGAATCCGGACCCCCGCATCGCTGGCCGCAATGCCTTCCAGAATTTCCAGTGTCCGGTCAGTACTACGGTCCACCACAAAAAGCATGTTGGATTGATAACGGTTGTTCAGTGCCAAGAGAACGGGTTTCAGTTCTCTATAGAAATCCGCGATGACCTCTTCTTCGTTGTAAACGGGCAAAATGATGGTAAGTGTTTTCATGATTCGGTCAGCATTGTCTCAAGAATACACTTCAAACTCCGGTTAGGATCAAAAACCGGCACATAGCCCAGCAGTCCCCGCAGCTTAGCTGGATCTAGATAATGAATGGGCGAGTCATAGGCTTTATAACGGCTAACATTCGAACTCACTTCAATTTCTTGGTCTGCCATGGCCAGGAATTTTTCCAGCAAAAGAACTATGGGAGTGGGCTCACCGGAACAGACATTGATGACTTGGCCATAGGCTTCGGGCATTCGGATGAGTCTCCAATAGACATCCACCAGATCGGAGACATCAATAAAATCACGGGCCGTGTTGAGATTGCCCACTTCCAGACAGGCGCTCTGTCGGCCCTGAATGATCCGGACAATTTGACGGACAATGCTCCCAACCAGGAGATGTTCCGGCATGTACGGTCCAATAATATTGGAGGGACGCACAATCACTACGGGACGCCCCTCCCGTGCAGCAGCCAATCCAAGCAGGGTCTGCGCCAGCTTGCTGATCCCGTAATGATTGCAGGGCCTTCCCCGGTGGTTTTCGCTGATCGGAAGAGTGGCTTCTGAGACAGTGCCGTACTCAGCTGCAGTTCCCACCAGCAGCACTGGCGTGTCTTGCAGCCCCGCCATCTGCAATGCATCCAGCAAATTCAAGGCATATTCTGTATTCACCTGATAAACCAAATCGGGAGGTTCCGCCTTGATGGTTCCTGCCAGATGAAACACATAATCTGGGCGGAGTGCTCGAAAGGCGTCACACATGCCTTCCCGATCGTGAAGGTCTTTAATCTCATAAAATGATTGGGTGCCCTGGCGGGCGCTAAACGGGAAGACCTCAATGCCTTGATTCTTCAAAAAGTGCTTGAGGTGTCTTCCACAAAATCCGCTAGTGCCGGTTATTAGCGCTTTCATTCGCAGTTCGGCAAGAACTCCTCAGGCGAAGTCTCAAAAAGGGCTGAAGCCTGCTGGTAATCGTCAATCCGGCCAATGTCCAGCCATCGGCAGGGTTCACTGTAACAGTAAACGCCCCGTCCTGCCTCTTTCAGCCGGATCATCAGGTCGGGCAAATCCAACGGTTGGCCGGGCTGGATAAGATCGCCAATGGCAGACTTATTTAACGCATTAATCCCCATACTGACAGTAAAGCGGTAAGTCGGCTTTTCGATATAACGTTGCAGTTGATGATCATCTCCCGCTTCGATTACACCAAAGTCGATTGCTACTTCCCGGGAGTAAAGGCCAATTGTCGCTGCACCGCCGTGCCGCCGATGGAACTGGAAAAACCTCCCGTAGTCTAGTGTCGTCAGCAAATCGCCATTCATCACCAAAAAGTCATCCTCAAGCAGGCCGAGCGCCAAACCGATAGGCCCTGCGGTGCCCAATGCTTTTTCTTCGAAGGAATACTTTATTCTTACGCCGAGGCGGCTCCCATCTTGAAAGAAAGCTTCCAATAGATGGCTCAGATAACCGACGGCAAGGATGATTTCCTCAACCCCTGCCTTTTTCAGCTGGCGTACGATGATTTCCAGTATGGAATAATTACCAACAGGCATCAGTGGCTTGGGGAGCACCGTGGTGTATGGCTGCAAGCGCGCCCCTCGTCCACCCGCGAGAATCAAAGCTTGCATGCTAGAACTCCTTGGACGTTAGATATCCCTTCTCATTTCGGGAAAAGTGCATATGTGCTGACAAGACCTAGCTTTCGAACTACTGGCATTATGCCTTTCGATGTAGCATATTGACATATACATAATAGGGGAGACATGTTTTTATGGAGGGCCGCGCTGTGGTCACGGCCTGACAAGGCCACGACGGAGCGCGGACCTCCATTGGATGTCCACTCAATTATGACCAGCTCGATATTTGCCTTTCCGCAGCGGCATCTCCGGCGATGGGAATGGATATCGCTTTTACAGGATATATCGGTCTGTCTTAAATCGCTCCTGATGCCGGGAGATAAAAGCTATAGTTTCCTCCAAACCCTTCTCCAGCGGAGTTTGAGACTGCCAGCCGGCCAGCTCTCGAGCTTTGCGGTTGTCGCAAATAAGTGTCAATACTTCGCTCTTGGCCGGACGCACCCGTTCTCCCTCACTGACGATGGGCTTTGAGCAACTCATGAGATCCAAAAACAGCTTCGCCAATTCCCCAATTGTAATGCCTTGTCCGGAACCGATATTAATAGTCTCGCCAATGGCATTCTCCGATTCAGCCACTTTTATAAAGCCCTGGATGATGTCTTTAACGAAATTCAGATCGCGAACCGGCCCCAGAGATCCCAACTTGATGACAGGCTCGATGAGCGCCTGACTGATAATAGTGGGAATAATGGCGCGCGCCGATTGCCGCGGGCCATAAGTATTAAATGGGCGGATAGTTGCCACCGGAACCCCAAACGAACGGAAATAACTCTCTGCAATCTTGTCGGCACCAATCTTGGATGCTGAGTAAGGGGATTGCCC
>JBGPHY010000636.1:0-3820 GCA_041484625.1 Terriglobia bacterium
CGGACTCCGTGGTTCCACAACCGCTCCGGATATTCGGGGGCGGCATCCGCGCTCCTCCAGGTATGGGCAGCGACGTCATAAGTATCTACGTCATTGCCTTCATAGCCACAATGTTCGCCGCCCCAATAGAGAATCTGACCGCGATCCGTGTCAAAAGTGGCGGATCCCCAGGTTCGTGTGGGTGCCACTCGTGCCGGATCAGCCAGATGAACCCACTGATTCTCCGGCAGGGTCGCCAGGCGCTTGGCCTGTGTTTGCCTTCGAACCGATTCCGAAACTCCCTCCTCGGTGCCGGCAGCAGGAGGCCTTTTGGACACGGAAGTTTGAATTTGGGCAGGGAAGTTCAAAACCTCGACGGTTCGTCTGTCGATTCGGTAACCGTACGTGGTGCGAACAGGGAAAAGAACGTTACAGTCCATGGTATCGCCGGGCTTACGTGTGCTAGTAACCAGCAAGATCAAACGTTGGGATGGAGCCAGATCGGCGCTTAGATAAAACCCCGTAGGGACTTTTCCGGTGAGCCGTTGCCAACGATCACGGGAGGCGTCGTAGGCCCACATGTCGGTCAGATCGCGGCGGTTATAGCCCCCGCCCACAATGACCCACCCGGTATCAGGATCGTAGATAGTGAAATGGCCGGCCCGCGCTTCCGGCCCGCCAGGCGCCGTTGAGGCCTTCCATTGCCTGGTCTTCAAATCGTAAAGCCAAGTGTCGGCCAAAAAATGACTCTGACCGTCTCCGCCAAATAGGACCAGAACCTGATTCTTGCCGTCACAAACAAGGCGGGAGTTCATTCGCGGGGGTGGTGCAACGGACGGTGGCAAGGGCCTCCAGTCCTGGTCCTGGAAGCTGTAGATCCAGGTCCCGGTGAACCCCACCACTTTCCCGCTGGCGTCCGGTTCAGCTACATGGCCCCCTCCGAAAAGGACTATTTCGTCATGAACGGGATCATAGGCTAACGAGCCTCCCATCACTGGCGGCGGGCTACGTCTAGGAGCCAGATCAGACCAGCGGCGATTCACCGTGTGATAAGCCGCAGTGAGCCCCCCCGTGAAGTAGATCAGCGACCGGCTGGCGGAACGGTAAGTGACCTGATCGAAAACAAGATTCAGATCCGGCCGTGGAGCGCCCTCAGGTTCGTCTGTCGGACCTCGCAGGACCGTACGCTCACTCCCGGTCGTGATACCGGAATAAGTCCTGGGGGAGAAAGCCAGCGGCAGCTTTTGACCCCAGGCTGCCTCCCATGGCTTGGGAAAAAGGTTGCGCCACCGGCCCTCCGCCGGATTAAACGTGACCATGTCATACTCCGGAATCTCCATCAGCGGCTGCTCCTGCAACAAGTCCGGATTCGCGTTCATGAATCCCCACAGGAAAAAAGCGCCCTCCTCAGGCACGTAACGAATAGCACTGCCAGGGCGCGCACCTTCAGAATCCAGGCACAGTTGTACCCATTGGTTGGGAGGCATGTCCACAGGCTTTTCTGCTTTGTCAGCCGCGATGACTCCTCGGCAGAGAACGAAACAAGAAAGCAGAAATATCTTCTTCATAGGTAAAACCTCTAGTGACCCCAAAGTGCTTGCCTAATCATAGACCGGGATTGTAGGCTTTATTGCCGGATCGGAAAAGGCAATTTGAGGCGCTAGGGCAGGGGGATCAGATATATGGATTTTGGAGTTAGAAGCAAACTGTAGACAGGAAAGGCGTGAACGAGTACTCTATACGTCGATTGGCACGCATGGCGAAGTGCCGACAAAGCAGGGAAGGCAAGAGAGGAACCCAGCGGAGGGCTGGACCGGCTTCTTGTTTCCTGAGACACCTCAGTACAAAGGGAGTTAAGTTAATGAGCAACGTTGGAACCGTGAAGTGGTTTAACAACAGCAAGGGGTTCGGTTTCATTACTCCGGACGGGGGCCAGAAGGACTGTTTCGTTCATCACTCGGCGATTCAGTCAGAGGGCTTCAAGTCTCTGGCCGAGGGGGACCGCGTGGAGTTTGACATCGTTCAAGGGCCGAAAGGCCCGGCGGCAGAGAATGTAAAGAAGATCGCTGGTTGAACTAGGATTCTGAATCGACCGATGAGAAACGTGTGGCCGCCAGTCGTGCCAGGTCGGCGGCCTCGCTTTTTCTGCCACGCCTGTAAGTTCGCAAGAGGACCGATCGAAGCCCGAAAGGGCTGAACACCGCCAGGAGCGGGCAGTCCAATCCCTTCAAGGTTGATAAGGAGCAAAACAATGGCAAAGAGCTCGAGACCGACCATGAAGAAGAGGGAGAAGGAAAAGGCGCGGCAGGAGAGGCAGAAGCAAAAGGATGCTCGCCGGATAGAGGCCAAAGAACGCAAAGCGAGCGCTCTCCCGCGGGCTGAAGGCGAAGACCCCGATATCGCCGGCATTACCGCCGGCCCTCAGCCGCTGCCCCCTCAGTTCGACTCCGACGAAGAAAACTAGTTGAAATTGGTTTCTTGTCCCGGGGAGCTTTTACCCTTCCCACATCAAACCCCCCGAAGGGATCAAGATCCCTAGCCGGGGGGTGAGTCCGTCAGATGCGGGCCATACCCCCAGAATCAATCTGGCGGTCATCAACAACCCTGGCCAGGGTCGCAGCCTGAACGATTTTGCTGGATGAAATGGTCAGGGCTTGATTTCCCCGGGTGGCGCAGACATCGCCGTGTGATGTCTGCGATTCCTTAATCAAACCCTGGCCCCTTCTTCTCCATAGAAGAAGATCTTCCCGGCTCCGTCGGTGGTCGTCGTCTTCCACACCCGCCGGTTCCAGGGATCATACCCGTAATACTCGCTGCCGGTACTGGTCACCTGTACTAGCCGGTTCTCGATATCATAGACGAAGGTCGAGCCGGGCATGGCCGTCAGGTTCCCGTTGCTATCGTAGGTGTATCCGGAACTGTTGATGCGGTTATTGGCCGGGTTGATGCTGAGCGACACGGTGGGCCCCGATCCCTTCGTCACCGTCTGGGTGGTCCGGTTGCCGAAGCCATCATAAGTGAATGCCAGCCCCCAGTCGGGACCCGTGGTGCTGGCGGCCGTTAGCTGTCAGAGCCGAACTTGCAGGGCCAAGTTTTGAAGCGGTCAGCCAGTCAGACAACACAATGTCATCGCAAGTAAGAAATAACGAATGTTCAGATCTGACCCCATTGTCCCCTCGTCTGAGTGGTGCTGCCCCGGGTCATGCTGGACCCGGTCAAATGGTTCAGCATGTCGTAGGCGTAATAGGCCTCGAGATTGGCCCCTCCGGCCGGGTTCGGTTCGGTGACCTGAAGGAGATTCCCAAACACGTCGCTGGTGGACTTTTTCCATTTCCCGGCTGGATCGGTCACCGTGGTGGTGTTGCCCTGGTAAAGGTAGGTCGTGGTGCTCTGGCCGTCGGGCGCCTTGACGCTGGTGGTCCGTCCCAGCGCGTCATAGGTATATTCGATCCAATAAACCGTCCCTCCTGGCGCATAGGGCTGAGAAACCTTCTTCACCTTGCCCAGCGGCGAGCAGTCGCAGGCATCGTAAACGGTATCGACCGTCGACTGGATGCCGCTGCCGTCCCCTTTCTCGACCTTGATGGTTCGCCCCAGGCCGTCCAGGTAGGTTTTGGTCCAGCGGATGGGCGGACTGCCATTGTATAAATGATAGAAACTGGCGGTCTACTGAGGCACCGTGTTGCTGTAAGTGTACCACGTGAAATCATACCCAGCATCGGGACTGTCCAGGGTCCAGACTCTTTCCAGCCGGCCGTAAACGTCATACTGAAGGTTGGTCTGAGAGGCGTTCGGGTCGGTCTCGTTGGTCAGCCCCAGAAAGCTCGTGAAGGTGAAGGAC
>JBGPHY010000637.1:0-3816 GCA_041484625.1 Terriglobia bacterium
TGAATCCACGAAGATCTTTCCGGAATGTTCTTGAATGATCCCGTAACTGACAGATAGCTCCAGTCCGGTCCTCTGTCCCAGTTCTTTAGTGGTAAAGAAGGGATCGTAGATCCGGCTGAGGTGCTCCTTGAGTATCCCGATCCCTGTGTCCACGACTTCGACGCGGAGGGCAGAGTCGAATTTGGAAGTTCTCACCATCAATTCTCCCCCAGTCGGCATCGCGTCTTTCGCGTTGATGAACAGGTTAAGGAAGACCTGTTGGAGTTTACCGGGGTTGCCGAAAACCTTGGCACTCGCAGAACCGAACTCCTTCTTGACGGTGATCTTTGCCACCTTGAACTGGTGCTCCAACAGGGACAGGGTGTCGGAAAGGATTCCGTTGAGATCGATATCTCGGAACTCCGAACCGCTGGTCCTGGAGAAATTCAACAGGCTGTTGACAATCTCCGAGGCACGGAAGGACTGCTTAATGATCTTGTCCAGGATGTTGGCTTTCGGATCCCCCTGATTGAGCTGTTTGTAGAGCATCTGGCTGTAGCTGGAGATGACAGCCAGCGGCGTATTGACTTCATGGGCCACCCCCGCCGCCAGCAGTCCGATGGAGGTAAGTTTCTCGGTCTGCATCAACTGCTCTTCCAGTTTGACGCGCTCGGTCTTATCGTCCAGGCTGATGACCTGACCGGAAACCTTTCCCTCTCTTCCAATCAGCGGAGTCAGTGTCACATCGACCACCAAGGAGTGCCTGGGAAGCCGCAGCGGAAACTTGTAGAGCTTGAGGGTTTCGGTGTAGTCGCGGATCGAACCGCCCGTCTGCAGCCGAAGCGTCTCAACCAGGTTCTCAGGCAAGATCTCCCCAAGAGTCTTGCTCACAGCCTCGGAGCAGGATATGCCTGTCAGGGCTTCCATCTGGGAATTCCAGCTCTCAATACGCTCATCTAAACCGAGCACCAGGACCCCGACGTTGATGGACTCCAGGATATTCTCGCTGTACTCCTTGAGCCGCTGCAACTGCTCTGCCTTCTCCTGAATGGAACGGTAGAGCCCTCCATTTTCAATGGCGATGGCGACGTACCCGGCAATGGTTTGAAGTAACTCGACATCTTCGCTGGTAAGCAGATCGCCACGAGTTGTACGACCCAATCCGATGAAGGCGATGGTCTGATTTTTAATGACGCAGGGCAGATAGTAATTCAAATCGAGTTGGCGGAGCACTTCCCGATATTCGGGGGGTTCTGAAAGGGCGCTCCTGGGATTCTCGTAAAACAGGTAGCCTTTTCGAAGGGCTGGACGTTGTGGGTCGAGAAACCCGGTGTTTAGATGTTCGGCGGAGGCACTCATTCCGAGGGATTTGGCCAGGCGAAACTGCAGGGGCTGGTTCTCCCCACTGAGAAAGACAGCGATTTTGTCAACGGACAAGGTGCGGCTGATTCGCTCGACAACCGAATCGAGCATCCGTTTCAGATTGATTTCTGACCCCAGGGTGCGCCCAAAATCGATTAAAGTCTTTCGATAGTCGTACCGGTCCCTATAGAAGTAACGGTCCACCCGTTCCTGCATCCAGTTGCGGAGCGGCGAGAACACAAAGGCAGCGACCACCAGAGAGATAATCACCCAGATGGGGCTGGCCTTAGAAGCACGGAAAATTTTGGTGACCACAGCGATCAAGGCAAAATAAAAGTCTACTACTGCCAACGAAGCCAGTGTCGAGGTCATGCCTTTTCGGAAGATGATGTCTACATCCATCAGGCGGTACTTGATGATGGCGTAGCCGAAGGTCAGGGGGATCAACACTAGCGGCAGGACCCAGACTTCCATCCAGAGCGTGGGGGTTGCTCCCAACCAGAAGGGGATTGCGTAAAAGAAGAGAAAAGGGAGCGTCCCGAAAGTAGTCCCCAACACTATCCATCGCATCTGCTGGCGCAGGGTGAGGTTGACACTGGTGAAGTAAGTGTGGACCAGAGACAGCACGCCAAGGGCGAATAGCATTCCAAAATGGATAGTGTGGATACGGTCGAGCTGAATCCGCAGAACCAGGGGTGCTTGAAACACATTGAGATGGCCCGTGATGAAAAGAACCTGCACCATCAGCAACGATAGTCCCGGAAGATACAGACCCAGCTTCAGCAGAGAACTCTTCTGTAAAAGGCCCTTGGCTTGCGGGAAGGTCAGACAGAAGTGGAGAAAGAGCGGAGGCAGCAGAGTGAAACCAATCTCATCTAGCCAGTAAATCGTCCAATCGAAATCGTTCAACTTGTTCGTGAAAGAATAGGTGTAAACGACAAAAGACGCCAGACAGATCGCATAAAAGTGCAAGGCCCCCCGGGCTTGCCAACGACGCAGGAAGATGAATACCCCGATGAAAATGTACATGAAACCGACAAATTCGAGAAACTGCTTGAAACGCAGATTTCTAGGCTGGGGAGCAATGATGACAGTTGTCTCTATCCGCACTCCAGACCGCAGAAGGGAGTACCGAGCCTTCGACCAGACGCCCAGTGCATAGAGATGATGGGTGATGTCGGTGGCCCGATCAATCCTCTTGTGGTCAATAGCTTCGAGGATATCGCCTTTTTGAATACCAGCTTTCTCCCCCGGTCCGTCTCTCTCGACAATGAACGCTTCCACTCCCCGGGAGGTCGAAATCCATCCGCAACCATCCTCGGGAGTTTCGTACTTGGATTTCTGGACAATATTGATGACACCCAGTATGGTCAGCGTCAGAGTGACAAGAACGATCAGGATGGTCTTAAAACTGAACTTAACAAGCATATAAATGCGCCTGCGGCTGAGGTTTCAGCCGTTATAAAACTGAAAAGCAAGTTACGTGCCATCAAGCAAGAAACCCGAGTTTCCAATATGTTCAATTCCTACTACTACTTAGAAGAAGAACTTCTTTCTTTTCCTTGAATTTAGTGTCGGAATACGAGTTTTCGAATCTGTCAAATCCAGAAAATCGTATTGCTGGTAGGTGCTATCGTGCCCAATGTATGTCTTCAATCGGTCGTGGGCTTCCCAGAAAGGTGCCATGGTCCAAGATAAACGCAAAACACGCGTTTATTACGGCTGCCAATAATTCATTTCCCTTGGAGGAAGCTAGAACTTCAGTTGTATGCCGCCACGAACAGACTTTGGCGGTTGCAGGAATTCGAGACGGCGCAGTGTAGCCATGGAGTAGAATTCAGGGTTAGATCTGGTGAAGAGTGTTCGAACGTCCACCTGGGCCTCCAGCCTACCCGGGATGTACTTACCGAAGTACGGGATCAGTTGTGTCACCATCACACTCATACCGGGTGCTGAGCTTTCGAAAACTTCCTGATAGGGGTCGATCCCCGTAAGGGAGTAACCGGAAACCCATCGATAGGTGGTGGTAACGGTGGTCTTGGAAGAGGGGAAATCACCGGACACTCTGGCAACAAGCACATGGAAATTGTCGGCTGAGTAAGAGGCGATACCGGGGACCTGGCGAATTCCTCCCCCGTAGGTGTAACCGAATGTCCCGTCAAATCGGGAACCCAAGGCCCGATGATACGCCACTCGAACACCCCGGTTCGACGGGCGGTGGTCTGGAGCAGCCTGCCCCCAGAAGTGGCCCAAAGCAGGAGAAAAACTGTCCGTGTAAGCTGCAACGTACAGCCTGGAATTTGCCGAGGAGGTGCTCTCTGAGGAAAGCTCCGAATGAGCCACATGGCTGGTGCCAAGATTTAGCCGATTTCCAGACTCATATTGGAAGGGGGAAGAAAAAACAATGGCCTCTCCCTCGGGAAGAGAGAGGCTTCGCTCGGTGCGGGGGAGTGAACTGGTTCGAATGAGTGTGAA
>JBGPHY010000638.1:0-3807 GCA_041484625.1 Terriglobia bacterium
AGGTGAACCGCTCACCCGAATAGCTGAAGGATTGGTACCCAGTGCGCACACTTCATCAGAACGCATGCCGATTGGCACTTTCCTGGAAATCGTACCTCTTAGGTGGATTTCCACCTCCTTTCATGCGCAAGGGAAATATGGAGGACCTATAACAACTTCCGCCCCTGTGCGTTGAGCATGAAAAGGAGTTTCGACGGGAAGCGGCGGCCAGTCCGGTTCTCTCTTTAGAATCGAGGCAACGGTTTCAGTGATGGTGTCGTCCTGGAAGGCTCGTTTCCCGGTCAGGCACTTGTAGAGTACACAGCCGAAAGCCCAGATGTCGGTGGACTTGTCGAGGGACTTGCCCATAGCCTTCTCGGGGCTCATATAAACCGCCGTGCCCAGGATTACTCCCGGTTGGTTCATCTGCTCCGTGACCGTTGGAGATTGGTTGAGATCCGCCGCCACAGGTTCTTCGTGGAATTCTTTGGCTAAGCCAAAACCCAGGATCTTAACCTTCCTGTCTGTCGTGATCTTGAGGCTCGCCAGTTTCAGATCACGGTGGATAATCCCCTTCTCATGGGCTGCTTCCAGCCCCTCGACAATCTGGCGGCAAATGTCCAGGATGGTATCGATTTGGAGGGGCGCACCCCTGTGTGCGCCCCCTGGTGGGCGGACACGGGGATCCGCCCGTACGCCAATCTGGTGTTCCATCGTCTGGCCTTCGAACAGCTCCAGAACCAGGAAGCGCTTCTCCTCGCCTTCTTCCAGCCCGTGGATAGCGGCGATGTTGGAATGATTGGGCAAGGCCAGCAGCCGGGCCTCCAGCTTAAATCGGGCCAGCCGCTCCTGATCCCTGGCGAAGACGTCTGGCAGCACTTTGATCGCCACCTGCCGCCACAGCGTCGTGTCCTCGGCGCGGTATACCTCCCCCATCCCGCCAGCGCCGAGTTTATCGAGGATCTGGTAGTGAGAAATCGTTTTGCCGATCATGATGCCTCCCCTCGCGGCGCACGCCGCCGGCATTGATCAGGTAGATGATCGCAATTCGGCCTTGGAGACCCCGAAACAAATCGCCCTGGGACGGACCACATTCATGGAGGCCCCCTTTGGTCTGGATCAGAAACAGGAAGAAACCAGCAGGAGAGAAATATAATGTGCTAAAAGCTGAAGCTATTGTACTCCCATCAATGGTTAAGTGGAAGTAGTTTGCTATTGAAGATACTTAGCCCGGCCGGTTTGTTGCCCCAGGATTCGATTCAAATGCAGCCCATGCTTCTGTGGAAACGAGTAGTAGGCTATCATGCACTCCCAGTCCCGCATGAGGATCCCGGCGGCTTTGGGATAGAGCTTCTTGTCTCCAAGGGTGCTTCCGTCATCAATTGTTGGTCGGGTTGGCATAAAGATTTAGTTAACAATAGGTTACAACCCAATCTGGCTTCCCCAATTCTGGTTTGTTCCAAATTGGGAGCAAGTGCTTTTGCAAGAATGAGTTGAGGACCAGTCACCAACAGTAGATTGCGGAAGCACCTATACAGCTGCCATGCCTTTTGCTAGGGCTGAGTCCATCAGCTTGTCGATTTGTTGCCAGCGTTCCGGGGTCATCAAGCCTCGTGGTTGATTTGTGGTAGAGGTGGGAATAGCAGATTGGGTTCCCCGTCCTCCCGCTCCGTGCCAGACAGGAGTGGGTCTACACATTCAGCCCTGCGGTTAGTGTTTGAGCCCTTTAGAGATTGACTGACTCGACTGAGACCAGCCAGAGTGCTGGCTCAGTTTCGGGAAAGAAGGAGCTTCCCTTCTCCCCTCGGGCAGGACTCTCAAACACGGGTGTTCATGCTTTCTTCCCCGTAGCCCTAGGGGGATTTCCTTAGTGCCTGAGTCCCATTCTCATCAGTAGGCTGGCAAATCTCGGATCAGATCGAATCCTGTCGAGTTTTGGTTCGACCTTGACATAAACAAGCCAGGGAGAGCGCTCCTCAAAAGCTCTTTCGAGCCATTCAAAAGCCTGTTCCCGATCTCCAATGCCTGCAAAAACGGTTGCTATTCGAAACGGCGACACAAAACGCTGCTTGGATAGCTCCTTTAATAGATCTACTAACCGGTCTACTTCGGCTCTATCATTCGCTAAAGCCGCGACGTGTGCAAAGGCCACCAGTCGATCTGGTTCCTCCCCAAGGAGGGCAGCCTTGCGAAACTGAATACTAGCTTCGGCCAAGTCCCCGCTTTGTTCGTACGCAAGCGCCAAATAATAGCGTGCTAGCTGGTAGTCAGGATCCATATCGAGAGCCAGCCGGAATTGTTGGATCGCCTGTCCGTATTCTCGTGCGAAATAGTAGGGCCATCCTGCACTTATATTAATGCTCAGTGAAAGCGGATCAAGGTACAGAGCCTGCCTTAATTCGGCTTTTGATTCATTGAGCCGTCCCTGAATCGCGAAGTAGAAGCCATACCATTGATGAGCCGAGGCATAGCCAGGGTTGAGTTCGATAGCTCGGGTAAGTTCTCTTTCGGACTCCCGCCAATCCCAATCGTAGAATTCTTTGGCGAATCCAAGCGAGGCATGAGCTTCGGCGAGCGTCTCGTCGATCTGAATAGCCTTAGTTGCTGCTGCCTTCGCTTTTGGAAAGGCATCCATGGGTCGTAACACCATGTAAATTGCCAGAAGCTGGTAGCAGTCGGCTAGGCCGGAATAAGCCACAGCGTATGACGGATCTCTCTCGATTGCTTCCTGAAAATATCCGATCCCTTTCTTAAAGCCTTCTGGAGTCCGTTTGTTCCATTGGTATCGACCTCTTAGATAGAATTGAAAGGCCTCAATGTTGTCGGTGTAGCGTTTAGTCAAACGCCTTTTTTCTTCACCGGTCAGCTTCAGTCGCAATTTCTCAGCAGTTTCTTGAAGAATCTCGTCCCGCACAGCCAGGATGTCGGAAAGTTCCCGATGACAATGATATCCCCAGATCTGAGACTCTTTCGCTATATCCACAAGGTCGACCTGAACTTCCAGAGTTGTGCCTCGATGCAAAACTCTTCCCATCAGGACCGCACGGACATTCAACTCACGCCCAACATCTTGAGGCTCCGTTTGTCGACCCTTGTACTGAAACACTCTGCTCCGCGGCACCACTCGCACATTTGGCAGCTGTGAAAGCCTGTTGATCAGGCTTTCGGTGATGCCATCGCTAAGATACTCCATATCAGGATCTCCACCTGCATTGCAAAGTGGCAAAATCGCCAGAGAATCAATAGCGCTTGTAGCCCTCCGTCGAGGAGTCGTCTTCGGACCGACTATAGGAGCATCTGCGTCACTATCCCGGTTTAGATTTCTAAGATCAATTAGAAGCTCTCGTGCTGATTGATAACGTCGTTCGCGATCCTTCTCCAGACACTTGCGTACAATCCTTTCCAACTCGGTGGGCATGTCATAGTTGAACCGGGCGATAGCCTCAGGCTGTGCGTGGAGTATGCGGTCGGTCGTCTCACCCGCATTTGCCCCTGAGAACGCCCGCTGCCCGGTTGTCATCTCATACAGCACCGAGCCAAAGCTGAAGATGTCCGAACGGGCATCCAGTTCCATCCCCATCGCTTGTTCCGGACTCATGTAGTGTGCGGTCCCCAGCACCATTCCCGGACCGGTCAACTCCGTGTCTTGAGCTGTGGCCGTGGGCAGATTCGAACCGCTGGCTGCTTCCGGAGCAGGGTAAACTTGCATCAGCTTGGCCAGACCGAAGTCCAGCACTTTGACCAACCCATTGGACCGGACCATGACGTTCTCGGGCTTGATGTCCCGGTGGACGATGCGGGCACTGTGCGCTTCGACCAGCGCGCTGG
>JBGPHY010000639.1:0-3804 GCA_041484625.1 Terriglobia bacterium
AGCGGCGGTGTGCCGCTTGAACGATACTCATTTGTTTTTCAAGAAAACCGGCGCATCAACCGGCAATTGGATTCTCCTCCGGCTTCGAGGAACCCGGAGCAACCGTGATGGCATTGGCACAAAGGTCCAGATCACCTTGCCTTCCGGGTTAAAGCAATACGATCATGTCAGCACGGCGAATGGGATCTATTCGGCGAGCGACAAACGGCTGCACTTTGGGTTAGGAGCCGAGACCCTCATCAAGAACCTGGAGATTTTCTGGCCTAGTGGAGTGAAGCAAACATTGGAAAACGTAAAGGGCAATCAATCACTGGTCATAACCGAGCCGGAGAGATGAATAACCAGTTCAGTCGAGCCAGGAATTTGATAACTGAATTCAAGTGCAGGAACCAAGTTCAGGTCACATATTCAGACTGTAAGGCGGTGGAGTTTGGCCATTCTTGTCAGCTATAGAGCGGCCTTCCCGTCCGCTGTTCACCAGTGAAGGCGGCTCTGCAGCTTACTGTGCGGAAAGCCTATGGCTTTCTGGCGAAGGTTGTCACTTTTTGTTTCTCTGATTTCCGCCGAGGCTCAGCCTCGGCGGAATACAAGAAGGGGGAAGAGAAGGCTTGGCTGCGGAAAGGCAAGGCCTTTCTCTGGAGTTTCTACATTCTCCAGTTGCATGATTCTGTCGAAAGGAGCCCAAATTTGTTTGAGCCCACATATCCAACCAGAAATCTCTGTATGGTAGGCTCCTTTATCGTGAAGTAGCCTCTGAGGATTGTAGGGAAACTGGCAACATGAATGGCCGCGTAGCGGCCGTCTGACTTTAGGCCGGCCTTTCAAGGCCGGCAGCGTGGATCAGAATCCCAAGGCGTCGCGTAGCGACGACTGAAAAGACCATTGACTAGAGGCCAAAATGGCAAACACTTATACGTCCCTTCATTATCACCTCATCTTTAGCACCAAGAATCGCATGCTCTGGCTCGGTTCGGAAATGGAGCAGCGAGTGTGGAAATATCTCGGCGGGATTGCCCGAAGGCACAAAATGACTGCCCTTCAAATCGGTGGCACCGCAGATCACATTCACGCCTGTGTGCTTGCTCCGGCGAGCTTCTCGCCCAGTCAGATAGCGCAATTCCTCAAAGGAGACTCTTCGAAGTGGGTTCATGGTGAGTTCCGAGCATTGCGGAACTTTGCCTGGCAAGATGGCTATGGAGCGTTCACGGTCAGCAAATCAAACCTGCCGGAGGTTATCCAATACATTCAGAACCAACGCCAACACCATCGGAAGAAGACCTTTCAGGAAGAGTACTTGGAATTTCTCCATACGCATGTGATTCAATACGATGAGCGCTATTTGTGGGACTGAGTCAACCGTCGCTACGCGACGAGGTGCATTATTTGGACCATGAACCGGCCTTAAAAGGCCGGTCTAATGTCAGAGCGCCGCTATGCGGCGAACCCGAGTTTTGAGACCGCTACTTCAGCGGTGGCAGCGTGAAGAATGTGGGAAAGCCTATGGCTTTCTGGCGAAGGTTGTCCCTTTGTTTTTCTCTGATTTCCGCCGAGGCTCAGCCTCGACGGAATACAAAAAGGGAGACGAGAAGGCTTGGCTACGGAAAGGCAAGGCCGCTGCGCCTTTCACTAGTTTCCAGAAAACCCTAACTACAGGAGAGAGCCGGAGATTCGGCGCACAGCGATGTGGCAGAACCGCTGCGCCGAATCGGTCACTTCATTCTCATTCTTTACTAGAAGTCAGCGAAGCGTCCGACTGGGTAAAAGGGCCGAGCCCAAGGCCAAACGGAGTGGGCCATTTAAATCAGAAGAAGGCCTAATTGACTGGTTCCCAGAAGCAGGCCTCCGGCTTTGCCGGTGGCATTTAATTCATTAGCAGATTACTCAGATCAAGAGATAAACCAAATTCAGGCGTGATCATGAACACAAAATATCTCACTTTTCTATGTGGTTGTCTGTTGCTCTTTTCTTTAACAATCCTCGCCCAGCAAAAGCCTGTCGTCCCATCGGCCCAACGGGCTGAGGCCGCTTTTCATGAAGGGATCAAGGCCCTGGAGAATAACAAGCTTGACGTGGCTATCCAGAGATTCCGGGAGGCTCAAAAGCTGGTCCCCAACAACCCTGTCATCACCCTCAATCTTGGAATGGCGCTGTATGACAAAAATCCCGGTGACCCGGAGGCGCAGGGTTTCATGGAATCTGTGGTGGGCCAATTCCCCGAACACCCCGACCTTCAACTTCGTCTTCTCCACTCGTATCTCATCAGCAAAAATGATGAGAGAGTCAAGTCCCTGGTCGAACACCTGCAGAAGCGGATGGAGAGAGAACCGAAGTTTTCCTTCAATGTGATTTATACCCTGGTCACCTATGGTCGGTTGGATCTGGCCGACTCGGAGCTGGCTAAAACTTCGAACCGGCTCCAGGGAGAAATCCTCTTCATCTCAGGGATGATAGCAGCCCAGGGAAATCAAAAGGCCGAGGCACTCCGGCGTTTTGAGATGGCTGCCCAACACGGCTTCCCCTCAGCCGGTTCTACACAGATGGCAAACCTGGCCGAGAGTTACTTTGCGCTTCAGGAATTCAAACTTGCCGCTACACCTTACGAGGCTGTCCTCAAGCATGACCTGCAGGCCAGCCGATACTGGTTCAAACTGGGAGTCAGTTATTTTGCGATTGGGGACCATGCAAAGGCAAAGGAGCAGTTTGAGAAATCCCTCCGGCTGAACCCACCGCCGCCGGAAGTCAACTACTACCTCGGTGCCACCTTGATTGAACTCAAGCAAACCCGAGAGGCTCGTCCCTTCTTAGAGGCTGAACTGGCACAGGTTCCCACCTCCTTTAAGGCCATGACCAAACTGGCCTACTTGGACTATCTGGAAGGCAATAACCAGCAGTGCCGCAAGCGGTTAGATCAGTCGTCTGCCATCGAGGCGAACTGGTTTGAAACCCACCTGGTTTACGGGATGCTTCTGAGTCGTTTAGGGGAAAACGACCAGGCTGTAAAGTACCTGGAGCAGGCCCTCAAAGAAGAGCCGGACTACTGGAAGACTCATTACCAATTAGAGCTACTCTATCAGCGCCTGGGAAACGAAGAAAAGGCCAAGGCTTACATGGAAAGCTATGAGCGACTGTTTAAAGCCATCACCTCCCTGAGACTGGAGTCTCGAGGACTGGCTGGTGACAAGAAGCCGGAGGGAAGGTAGAGGATGAAGGTTCGATCATGGAATTAAGTACCGACAAGATGGACGTAATAAGGACTACTGACGACAGAAGGGTGGCAACTGCCTACCGTACTGAAGAACTGCGGGCCAAGGCGCTGCATTTGAAAGTTTCCAAGATTTCGTAGATTTCTACATATTCTCGCATCTCTTTCCTGCGGGTGACTATCTCAGGCTCGCGCAAGAATCCCATAACCTTAACAATGAGAATATGTTATACATAAGAAAAAAAACTCCCACTTCTGGAACGAATTTTGCTTGATATCTTCTTACACAAACCAAATAGACTGTGGGCCAATTTTGGTTAGAGATAGAAGTTCGTAACAAAACGAAACTTTACGCAAGGTACTTTGGTTTTAGAGGAAAGGTTTCTTGAACTGCAGATGCAGATGTTATCAATCAAAGCCAAATGGAGGTAGGTAACCATGAATGCAAGGTCAAGACATAGGGTGTTACCAGTTTTGCTCAGCCTGCTCGCTCTCCTCTTTCTCACAGGGATTGCCTTCGGTCAGGGCGAACGTGGGGCGATCACCGGTGTCATCAAAGACGCCAGCGGCGCAGTCGTGCCGAACGCAGAAGTGATGATCCT
>JBGPHY010000640.1:0-3803 GCA_041484625.1 Terriglobia bacterium
CGGCTTCGCCGTGGTCGCCAGAAATTCGGTCCACCCAAAGCAACTCACCCGTATTAGCCCGATAAGCCCTGACAATAAAATCCCCCAGCGCAAGGCCATTAATGCTGACACGACCCGCGGCAAAAACTAGACCACCCTCAACAGCAACGGACAAGATTTCGTCGATACCCTGTTCTCCAGGTGCCTGCCACAGCAGCTGGCCAGTTTCCGCGTGGTAGGCCCGAAGCACGATATTAGGGCCTCCAGTGCCATCCAATTCTGTGTTTTCAATAGTACCGCCCACAAAGACGGTCTTATTCCTGACCTTGACGGTTAAGGCTCTATCGGCAGATGGAGTCGCAGTGCCGCTTACTCTATCTTCCCAAAGGAGCTGCCCGGTCCCTGCCTGATAGACTCGTACCGCGAAATCGTTTTCAATAAATCCCGCTACAAATACTCTTCCTTCTGCAATCGCAATCGAGAAGGCTACCCCACCAAGAACTCCTCCCTCCTGATCCTGCCACAGTAGAGAGCCGGTTGGGGCGTCATAGGCGCGAACAGCAAAACCATTGGCAACTCCTCCTGCGAAGACCCGCCCATTGGCGGCTGCAATAGCCCGTACCGCTGCAAAATCCCTGTCTACGACGACTACCTCCTCCCAGACCAACGCCCCTGACTCAGCGTCGTAAGCGCGGACGGCAAAGTTGGCCACACTGATCGAGGCGTCGGAGTTGCGAACAATTCCCCCGGCGAAAACCCTGTTCCCCAGTAGCGCAATCACCTCGCCAGCATCAAAGCTATTGGCCAAACCGTTAAACTGATCTTCCCAAAGCAGAGTTGGCGCCTCCGCGAGAACGGAGGGAACTGACATCAAAACAACGATGGCCACTACGCGAATGACGAATCCTCTAATAGTCATTGATTTGTCCTCCATCTTATCTTCCGTCAGTCTTGTTTCAAATGATGCCGATTAATGCACAACTTCGTCGTAAAAGTGTCACAAATCCTTTATCCCATGAAGCATTGGGCGTGTCAGTTCAGTACTACTTCCACGTGTGGTCACGATTGCTTAATCCCACTTATGGGTGAAGTATCTCCATGCAGAGGTCCAGCAATGGAGCAAACGTCAACGGGAAGGCACGTAGGGAGGTGGAATGCCGTTCCCTGTTGGCCTATGAATTGCCAACCCCAGAGAAACTCTGAGGCGGGTCGCCAGTCAGGGAAAATCTAAAGAGACCCAAAGTCAAGTCCAGCTGAGCGTTTGGAGTGATGGAAGGCAAGCCTCGGTATGTTGGGCTATGAGGTCTTGTGAGGAAGTTCGCGCCAGTGAACTTGTACACAGCTGCAATCTATGCCTAATGGGGGACATAATCAAGCAAATTTGAATATTTCTTAGAGGATCGGCTTGAGGATGCACGGCTGCTGCTGAATGAACTTTATCGAGATTATGAGGCCATGTCCTTTCAATTCAGGAGCGGGCACCAGACGCCTACGTCGCTTGCATCAACGATCACTTGGGCTTTAATCCACGCAGTCAGGCTGTAGCTCAGTTGTTTCCGCTTCGTGAATCTGTTTCCTTTAAAGGTTGGTTTATGCTTGCTGCCTTTCTTAAACTAATCTATTTAAATTGATGTGATTAACCTTTAAGAGTAGTCCAAAATTTGGGGACGTAGCGGTACCATATTGGCGTGTAAATAGAGGGTAATATGTGACAATTTACACATATTTTGTGCAAAGTCTAGCAAACCACTTTACACATGAAACCAGTCTTAGAAACTGATTTCATTGAATTTGTTTGATTTTTCTTGAGGGAGTGTTGGTACGCCCGGCAGGATTTGAACCTGCGACCTACGGATTCGAAGTCCGGCGCTCTATCCAGCTGAGCTACGGGCGCACGTTGTGAAATGAACGACTCGTGGAGAACTAGGCAACATCCGATTACTCTGGTGTCAGTCCTGGCATCACTTGAGAACCCTTAGGGAGGTTTGCTCGCTCAGTAAACAACCCTTTGCCAGATATCCTCAACCCCCTGCCACCTTCATGCCAGAGTGGCCTAAATGTTCTCACCTTATCAAGCCATAACAAACAATTGCATTATCAATCATCCTGGATACAGTTTTCAACATTTCAATTGGTAAACGGATCGGCAACCTGAGGGCCGCTTGAAAATCCAATTCAAAAAGAGATTGACTCTGCTTGGGAGTTAGCTGAATAATTAACAGTCCAATCATCTTGCTTATCACTGAGGGAAGTCGTTGCCGTATGGCAATGAGATTCTGTGACGGGAGTCTCCGTTTGAGTTGTCTTCTTGGGTTGGAATCTTCGGCGTGGAGTTATTTTCGCTGACGAGAATTCGTTGACTTGAAAGCAGAGTCGCGCTTAAGTCTGCGTCTGAAGATCTCCTTCGACCTAAAGATGAAACGGCTCGTTGATGGTCGCGTTATCCCAGCCTGCGGGAGCATTCTATCTGCCAGAACAGATGTGTGCGCGTTTGGCAACATGCAATTGTGATTTTTTGAAACTCGACAATTCCTTTTAAGGAGACAACAGACGCATGAGCACACAATCTAGAAATGTGGCGACTAAAGTTTGCACTTCAGTTCCATGGTTTTCCCTGGTGGTAGCGATTCTCTGCCTCTTTTGCGCAATCCCCCCCGCAGCAGGCGCCAATGACTGGACCTTAAGGGGCGGGCCGGATGGGGGTTTTGTCGGTTCGATAGCGGTGGATCCCACGGATCCGAATACGGCTTATGCTACCAACTCTGCCGGAATCTCTAAAACCACCAATGGCGGGACCAGTTGGACCAGTCTGAATGCGTACTGGGGTGCCGGGGCTACGATCCTTATTGACCCTGCCAACCACAATACCCTCTATTTGGCGAGTGGCCTACTCATCAAGAGCACCGATGGAGGCACTCACTGGACAGTTTTGGATACAAAAACCTCTTGCCAGGATTTCGTGACAGCCCTGGTCATTGATCCCAAGAGTACCAGTACGCTCTATGTCATCATGATAACCATTAGCGGCACAACCCTCGACTATTATGTGATCAAGAGTACCGACGGGGGGGGCAATTGGACCAGGTTGACCTGGAAGGCCTCTGCCCTGGGTATCGATCCCACCAACGACAGCATCTTATACGCCAGCACATCCAGCGGGCTTCAGAAGAGCACCAACGGCGGCAGCACCTGGAGCCCTGCCGGAACCGGGTTGCCCCCAACGGGAAAGTTGGGGACTGTCGTGGTAGATCCAAAGAGCCCCAGCACACTTTATCTAACTGCGGGCGACGCGATTTATAAAAGTCCCAACAGCGCTGGTCAGTGGGCTATTTCCAGCACTGGAATCAATCCAGCCAGTCTGAAAGATCCGGTGATTGACCCCGCCAATTCCGGCACTCTATACGACGTTGCCATAGACCAGGCCAGCACGCTGGGAGTCATCTACAAAACCACCAATGGCGCAGGCCAATGGAACCAACTCAATCTCGGCATTCCTACAGTAAGTGCCGAGGTTGTTGCTTTAGGCGCATCCAATACTGCCACTCTGTACACTGGCACTCTCAGTCATGGCGTGTTGAAAAGCATCGACAGCGGAACTGACTGGACTGCTAAAAACAACGGCCTGAAGGCCTATGAAACCCAGATGGTGTTGGACCCTACGAACAAAAACAACATCTACGTGGGCATTAGCGGGTTGGGGGTTTTCCAGAGCACCGATGGCGGCAACAACTGGGTTTCGCGCAATTCGGGTTTGCCTAGCCTGCAGGTTGCAGGGTTGGCCATAAGTCCTGTCAATCCCCAGGTTCTCTATGTTTCCCTTAATA
>JBGPHY010000641.1:0-3787 GCA_041484625.1 Terriglobia bacterium
ATCCCGAGGGGCAGGTCGTCGGAACTTTCGGCATCTCGACGGATATCACCCGTCTGAAAATGGCCGAAGAGGCCTTACACAAGGCCCACGAAGAAATGGAACAGCTCATTTCATCGATTCCATCCATCCTGATCAGCCTCGATAGCCAGTTCAGGATCACACAGTGGAATCAGACTGCCGCCGAGATCTTTAGGCTTGCTACCACTGAGGTCATTGGTCAACCGTTGAATCAACTGCCTGTCCGGTGGAATGTCTCGAGCATCATGGAACGGATCTCGATGGCCATCATATCTCCCCTTCCCTTGAGCTTGGACGACATCCGGTTCACACGTAAGAACGGTCGGGATGGCTTGTTAGGCTTCACTCTGCGATCCTTTGAACAGACCAAAGGAGGCCAGTCCGGATGTCTGCTGATTGGGGCCGACATTACGGAGCGTCGAGCCCTGGAGGCTCAGTTGCGCCAGGCGCAGAAGCTCGAATCGATTGGACAACTGGCTGCCGGGATTGCTCATGAAATTAACACTCCAACGCAATTTGTAGGAGACAACATCCGGTTCTTGCAGGATGCTTTCGAGGATCTGAAACGAGTGGGAGAGCAATACAACTGTTTGTTACAGGCATTGCGGGAAGAAAAGTACTCCACGGATGTCCTGGCTGAGGTGGAGGCTGTGGTCCAGGGAGCAGACCTGGAATATCTGTCATGCGAGGTCCCCCGGGCCATCCAGCAGTCCTTGGAGGGGATTAGCCGAGTTACTAAAATCGTTCGTTCGATGAAGGAATTTGCACATCCGAGCTCCACCGAAAAGACTCTGGCTGACTTGAACAAGGCCATAGAAAGCACCACCACAGTCGCTCGGAGTGAGTGGAAATATGTGGCGGAGATGGTATTGGATCTGGACTCCTCGCTGCCCCTCGTCCCGTGCGTGTTGGGCGACTTTAACCAGGCCATTCTAAACATGATTATTAATGCAGCTCATGCCATCGGGGAGAAGGTCCGAGGCACATCGGAAAAAGGCACCATCACAATTCAGACACGACAGGCGGACAATTGGGTTGAGATTCACATCAGCGACACAGGGACGGGAATTGAAGAACAACATCGCTCCCGGATCTTCGATCCATTCTTCACCACCAAAGAAGTAGGGAAAGGAACGGGACAGGGGCTGACGATTTCCCATGCGGTCATTGTGGAGAAGCATAAAGGCAGCATCACTTTCGACACCAAGGTAGGGAAAGGGACAACCTTTATCATCCGCCTGCCCCTCGAGGAGACATCTGCTCTTCTTCAAGGTCAACCAATTATTGAGGAAGGAATTCACCATGCGCCGAATCCTCTTTGTTGACGATGAGCCCAATATCCTCCAGGGGCTGCAGCGAATGCTGCGCCCGATGCGGCACGAATGGGACATGACCTTCACCGGGAGTGGCCAGGAGGCCCTGCAGATTCTAGAAGAGAGCAACTGTGACATCGTGGTCTCTGACATGCGGATGCCGGTTATGGATGGGGCCCAACTCTTGGAAGAGGTCCAAAAACTCTATCCACAGACAGTTCGGATCATCCTATCCGGGCATTCGGATCGGGAATTGACCCTGAAGTCTGTCGGGGTGGCCCACCAATTCCTAGCAAAACCTTGCGATGCGGAAAAGCTCAAGGGGACCGTGGCTCGCGCCTGCGCTTTGCGAGAGATGCTATCCGACGAGGGTTTGGAACGTCTCGTTTCCAGGTTGCAGACTCTCCCGAGCGTCCCCTCTCTCTACACGGCAGTGGTCGAAGAACTCCAAAACCCCAATTCCTCGCTGAAACAAATAGGAGAGATTATTTCCAGGGACGTGGGGATGGCGGCCAAGATACTGCAGTTGGTCAACTCGGCTTTCTTCGGATTGCGCAATCATGTGTCGAGCCCTGCGGAAGCAGTTAGCCTGTTGGGCCTGGACACCGTGAAAGCCCTGGTCCTTTCGGTGCAGATCTTCTTCCAGTATTCCAAGGCCAAGCTCCCCTGTTTCTCTATCGATGAGTTGTGGCTGCACAGTCTGAAAGTCGGTTCAAACTCCCAATCCATTGCGAAACGGGAAAGGCCAGATCGAGAGGCAAGTGATGACGCTCTGATGGCTGGCCTGTTGCATGATTCGGGCAAACTCGTTCTGGCTGCGAACCTGCCGGAACAATTTGGGAAGGCCATATCCCTGGCCACTGAAAGGAGAATTTGCCTGGAGGCGGCGGAAAGGGAAGTGTTTGGTGCCTCGCACGCGGAAGTCGGAGGCTATCTCCTGGGTCTCTGGGGATTGCCGAATCCCATTGTGGAAGCAGTGGCCCTACACCACCATCCCGGCAAGAGCTTGGGACAGTCATTTGCTCCACTGACAGCCGTGCATGCTGCCAATGTCCTGGATCACGAGAAGACAGACAACCCAACCCATGGGGTAGCCTCGTCAATGGACATGGAGTACTTGCTCTCCCTGAAAATGGAGGAGCGAATCTCTGAATGGAGAAAAATATGTGAGTAGGTTTCTGTGAAGATGGGCTCAGTTTGGAGTTCCGGCTTTAGTCGGCGCCGCCTAAAGGCGAAACTCCGAACCCCATTCTTATTCGCGGTGGCAAGGTAAATGCCACTTTGATGGAGTCGGTTCCAGTGGTTCTATCTGCCCGATAGGCAGGCGGGGTAAATCATGAGAGTCCTGGTCGCGGAGGATGACAACGCATCCCGCAGCTTCTTGCAGAAATTGCTGACGAAATGGGGCTATGAGGTTTTGACCGCCCGCGACGGCAGCGAGGCATGGGAGTCGCTTAAGAATGGGGAGGGACCGTCCCTTTTGGTCCTCGACTGGGTAATGCCCGGAATGGATGGGATCGAGATTTGTCGAAGAGTCCGCGAGAAGTCAACATCCGCATTGCCATACATCATTCTCCTGACTGCCAAAGATACGGAAGAGGACCTGGCCATCGGATTTGAGGCAGGAGCCAACGATTTCCTGGCCAAGCCTTTCAAACGGCAGGAATTGAAGGGACGCCTTCTGGCCGGGGAACGCATCGTCAAATTACAGGTGCAGTTGAATGAGCGGGTCAACCAGTTGGAGAACCAGCGCCTCGAAATCGAGAGGATGAACCGCTCTCTTCGAATCTTGCTCCAATGTAGCCAAATCCTGGCGCGCACAGACAATGAAAATGCCCTGTTACAGGAGACCTGCGATCTGCTGGTCAGATCCGGGGGCTATCGACTGGCCTGGATTGGCTACAAGGGAAAGGATGACAACAGCCAACTGATCAGTATGGCGAGTGCGAGACAAGCTGGAGTTAATGTGGATATTACTCGCTTGAGTTGGAGCGCAAATTCCTGGGGTACCGATGGATCAGGAGCCCTTCTCCCCTTCGACACACCGACTGTGATCGGGGATATCCTGACCGATCCACGCTGTAAAACTTGGGGTGAAGATGCCTCAAACCTAGGACTGAACTCGGCCATCATGCTCCCTTTGTCGCTCGGTAATTCATTCCAGGGTGTGCTTTTTGTCTATTCCTCGGAAGTTGAGGCTTTCGATGCGGAAGAGTCGAAGCTGATGGTAGGTCTGGCAGATGACTTAACGCATGGGATTCTGTCATTCCGGAATCGTCTCGAGAGGAAACGAGTCGAAGATGTGCTCAGGAAGCTATCCCAAGCCGTGGAACAAAGCCCGGTTTCCGTGGTGATCACCGACCTTAACGGCAACATCGAATATGTGAACCTTAAATTCAGCCGCCTGACGGGGTATTCCTTTGAGGAAGTCCTGGGCAAGAACCCTTCTATCTTAA
>JBGPHY010000642.1:0-3787 GCA_041484625.1 Terriglobia bacterium
GTGATGCCGTCGATTAAGACTTCATGGGAAAAAGTCTGGGAGCCATTGATGGACCCTGACCAACTGGAACCTTGCACACCCGGCATACTGTTGAAGATGAAGTCCTGAAGTTGTCGAGTTCCATCACTGACAAAACTCGGCCAGGTGTGAACTTCCAACTCGTTGGCTGCAGTTCCAATTTCGGATGTTGAAGATTCCAACAAAGGGGACTCCGCCGAAACGGTGATCGTCTCCCTGATTTCTCCAACTTCCAGGGTAAAATCGGCGGTCACGGTTTGTGTGATTAGAACTTCCACATTCCCTCGAACCCCGGTCTTGAAGCCGGATTTGCTGACGGTGATTTTGTACTTCCCTGGGGGAATATAGGGGATACGGTACACCCCCGCGTTCGTGGTGACCGCCCTGGTCTCCACACCGGTTTCCTGATTCACCACCAATATGTCGCAAGATGGAATCATCGAACCGGTACTGTCATTCACAACACCCGTGATGGTCCCACGACCGCTTTGGGCATGCAGTGGCAACGTCGCCGCCAGAGAACAAACCAGAGCGACCACCAGCCACTTGATTGAGACTGTCTTCATTCTGTGCTCCTTTCTCATAGAGATGAAAATTTAAGAATCTACCTTCTCAGAAAACCTCAAAATGTTCGTACCATTTGTTCTGGAGGAAGAACCAACACCGACATTGTAGAGGCCCTATCACTCCCAAAAGAAATTCACAGCAAACGCAAGATCCCATAGTAGTGCAAGTCTATCGCCACAATCTGATTCTCTTCGCTCAGAGTGATAGGCTCTGTAACTTTTTTATCTACAAAGATTTCCTGCACTGGCAGGGCTCCTCGTTCGATTGACTTCCACCACTCTATCAGCAAAAATACGAAATGCTGAAGGTCCGATTCGAAGAATGGGATAACTGGAACGGACGGGTTACGACTTGAATCCAGTCAATCCAAGCACAAGTCCACCAAGGAAATCTAGTATAGAGAGGGTCAACAGTCAATGATTATTGTCATTTTCTTGTTAATTGCTTAATAAGGACCGACAATGATGTTTTCAATTCATTTCTTTTTGTGATATCTGGTAAATTGCTGACGGATCTTTAAGGATTTAAGAACCTCGATTTCTTGCCCACCTTATGAAAATGAGTTAGGAGTTCATGCTTTAGCATGCCTGAAGCAATGACAACCTAAAGGTTGAACTTCAAACAAACCATTTTCATCGACCGTGGTGAAGTTGAAAACGTCATGGGCCACTTTCATGAAAATGCGGTTTTAATGTGGGAACCGCGCTCCGTAGCGGTGGCCGCCCGACCGTATGGAAAGAATATAGGCACTCCAGGCTCCGGTCTTGCCTGAAGTATTTGACTCCGACAGGAGGTTTATCATGATGGAGAAGATGTCGAAAGGGTTTGTTCGCAAGGCTGGATTTATTCTTCTCGCGCTTTGTTCGATATTATTGGTTAGCCAGAATTGGAACAGACCGACCGAGGCTAAGCTGGCTGGTGCTGAGCCAGTCCGGGGATGGGAGATCCTTGGACCCGGCGGTGGAGGGGCCATGTTTTTCCCCACGGTCAGCCCACATGATGCCAACCTGGTCCTGGTGCGCTGTGACATGACGGGGGCGTATGTTTCCAAAGACGCCGGTGGGTCTTGGAGAATGTTCAATCTGCGGGCGCCCGTGGATTTCTTTGTTTTCGACCCTGTGGATCCCAAGGTGATCTACGCTCATACCGTCGGCCTCTGGCGCAGCACAGATGTTGGCAGGACCTGGAGTTTGGTCTATCCAGACCCCCGGAACGTGAAAGAGATCATCAAGCCGGATGATCATGCCTCGGAACGGCTCCTCACCAAGGATGGGGAGGCTGACCACCTCACAGCCCTGGCGGTCGATCCAGCGGATTCAAAGGTCCTCTATGCAGCTCGTCAGAGAGGCCAGGGGAGCATGCTGCTGATTTCTAGCGATTGGGGCAAGTCCTGGAAGGAAGCAGCTCTACTCGGTCCTCCGGTACGGCGAGTCTATGTCGATCCGAACTCCCCTAGAGATAACCGAACCCTTTACGTGGTTCATCCCAATCGCGTCGTGGTGCGGGAAAACGGGGAGTGGAAGAAAGGTCCTCCGGTTCCGGATATCGAGTCTTTCACCGACGTCACGGCGGGTTTTCCCAAAGGAAATCCGAAGCCCGTGATCTATGGCGTAGGCCGTACAAAATGGAAAGATGGTCGGCTGTTGGGTGGAGTCTACGTTTCTACGGATGGAGGAATGAATTGGAAAGCCGCCAACCCCCAGATCGAACGACAAGCCCGGCAATCCCCTCGGCCTCCAGTGTTTCAGGCCATATCCACTTGTTGGACTCATCCCGAAGTTGCCTATCTTTCTTACAACCGGCTCCCGCTGGGACCGGATTCTGGGGACGTTTTTTTTGGAGTCCTCAAGACCAGTGACGGGTGCAATACCTGGAAGCCGGTTTGGAAGGAGTCGACATCCAGCGCCGCTAATATTCATGACATCTGGATCAGTGAGCGCTTCGGAGCGAGTTGGGGGGAGAATCCGATCAGCCTGGGAGTTGCTCCTGGCAACCCGGATATCTGTTACGGCACGGACTATGGTCGGACCCTGCAAACCACCGATGGTGGACTCAATTGGCAAGCCGTGTATTCCCGGCGGACGGCCTCGGGAACCTATACCACGACCGGGCTCGACGTGACGACCTGTTACGGAGTTCACTTCGATCCTTTCAATGCCAATCATCTCCTCATTTCATACATCGACATCGGTCTGTTCTCCAGCGAGGATGTAGGACGAAGCTGGCGCAGTTCGACGCGCGGCGTGTCCGGACCCTGGGTGAATACCACCTACTGGGTGGTTTTTGATCCGCAAGTCAAAGGCCGCGTCTGGGGCGTTATGAGTGGTGTTCATGACCTGTCTCGGCCCAAGATGTGGCGCCGCCAATCCCCGTCCCGCTACAACGGGGGAGTTTGCATCAGCCAGGATGGTGGTATGACCTGGCAACAATCTACCGAAGGAATGCCTCCCACGGCTGCCACTCATCTTCTCTTGGATCGGCGCAGTCCTGCCCAGGCCCGTACCTTGTATGTCGCCGGCTTTGGCCGGGGTGTCTTCAAATCAACTGATGACGGTCGCAGTTGGGCTCTGAAAAATGAGGGAATTCAGGGCGCGGAACCCTTTGCCTGGCGACTGGCCATGGATCGGGAAGGAACACTTTACCTGGTGGTGGCACGAAAAACTGAGGATGGCAGATATGGAAACGAAGGTGACGGTGCACTTTACCGCTCTCGGGATGGCGCCGGGCACTGGGAAAGGCTCTCACTTCCCGAGGGAGTCAATGGGCCCAACGGGTTGGAAGTTGATCCGGACAATCCAAAGCGGCTCTACCTGGCAACTTGGGGGCGCAACACTCCTGATGGCGCAGTCTCCGGAGGGATCTTTCTCTCCACTGACGCTGGTCAGAGTTGGCGAAGTGTCTTGGATCGTGATCAGCATGTTTACGATGTCACTGTGGACATCGGTAACCCGCACATCCTCTACGCGTGTGGATTTGAGTCTTCGGCGTGGCGTTCGGAAGACCGTGGCGAGACTTGGAAACGGATCCGAGGTTACAACTTCAAGTGGGGGCACCGCGTAATCCCCGACCCCAAGGACACTAACAAAATCTATATCACCACTTTTGGCGGGAGTGTCTGGCACGGGCCGGCGAGAGGCGATCCCAGTGCGATTGAAGACATTGTCACTCCGGAAGTAGCTTACAGCCGGTAGGGTTCGAGTCA
>JBGPHY010000643.1:0-3782 GCA_041484625.1 Terriglobia bacterium
AGCTGTCGAGAGTATTGCTGGTGAGGCGCTGGACAATGAATTCTTCAGTGAACTTGTAATTGTTGACGGGCGAGTTGAACTGCTGAAATTCGGTGAGAGTTTGTTTGCCGAGGTTGCCTCGATCCACCAGAAACAGCACGCGCCGGGCGTCTGCATATTTCACCAGACGGTAGGTGAAATTGACGGCAGTGAAAGTCTTTCCAGAGCCCGTAGCCATTTGAATGAGGGCACGGGGCCTGTTGGCAACAAAAGATCGTTCGAGGTTCTTAATGGCTTGAATCTGGGCCTTCCAGAGATTGTCCGTAATGAGTGGCGGTAGCTCACGGAGGCGTTGGGTTAGCGGCTTGTCTGCTTGCGCCCAAGCAAGTAGAGTCTCAGGGCGGTGGAAGGCGAAGAGGTTGCGACTGCGCCAATCCGGATCGAGTCGGCTGGTGAAACAGGTTTCGGTTCCGGTGGATTCGTAGCTAAAAGGCAGTGGGGAGCGCCAAAACGGCAGTCCGAAAGGCAACCCAGTCACATATTTGGCCGATTGCTCTTCGACACCGGTCAGTGAATGGCCTTCAGGCTTTGCCTCGATCGTGCCGAGTGCTTTTCCATCCGCGAAAAGCAGATAGTCGACCTCACCGTGGCCTTTCTTCATAGAGACTTCCCGCAAGGCCACACCTCGAGCAGCTGACAGATTAGCTTGCTCCTTATTCTGAACTGTCCAGCCACACTGCCGCAGCAGCTCATCGATCACCTGGCGTGCTTTTTCTTCGGGTGTCATTGCACGGAATTTCCTTGAACAAAGGTCACGCCAGCAAGGATCGCCGGACTGGGAACTCGCCTCGAGTCTAAGAGCCCTTGAGCACAGGTACCAAAAAAGAGGATAGTACCTGCAAATGCCTGAAAACTGAGCACATCCTACCAGAAATCCAAGCAGATCGGTAGCGTTTTGGTTTCCGGACCTCTGATTGGATATGCAAAAAGCTGGTCAAATACCCTTCTTTGGTTCGCTAAACATAGTCTGGCGTAGAGGAAGCTTTCGGAAGTTTACTTTTTCTCGTTAACATTTTCCTACGCTGAATACTCCTTATAGTTGAAGGGGGAAGAAAACCCATCCACCATAATTCCATACGGTCATCTCTGGGCCGTTTGGTGCAGGCCCCTCGGGTTTTCATTGAATTTGGAGGCAGAATGAAAGAACAAGTCCTATGGAGAATTTCCGATGTCTCGGAATATCTTGATATACCCTTGAGCAGTGTCTATAAAATGACGGCACCCAAGTCGACCCTTCGCATCCCTCATGTTCGAATTGCCGGAAGGGTTAGGTTTCGGAAGGCAGATATCGATCAGTGGCTTGAACTGCTGGCGGTTTCAAAAAAAGAAATGCTGGCCAGGATCAATGAGAAAATCCACCAGGTGACTTTGAGAAATGGCGTCCATACTTCTGAAGACCTCAAGAGGTTTTTCACCGCCTGCAATCCCGAGCAAAGTCGGATCTTTTCGCCGATGCTGCTGACTGGCATGAGAAAAGGCGAGATCGAAAACCTCACATGGAAGGACATTCATTTCGAGCTGTCCATTATCTTCATTCAACCCAAGGAAGGCTGGTACCCCAAGACCGACGAGCGAATCATCCCGATCTCACCCGTCCTCAATCAGATCCTCCATGAGCAGTATTTGCACCGAAGCAGCGATCAGTGGGTTTTTTCCAGTCAAAAGGGAATGTGGAAGGAAAGGAAGAAGTGGCGGAGAGAGTGGGATTCGAACCCACGTTAGAGTTTCCCCTAAACACGCTTTCCAAGCGTGCGCCTTCAGCCACTCGGCCATCTCTCCACAACGCTCAGGAACCTTGCGATTCTATTGAAAAAACCAGAGGGAGTCTAGCGAATTTGGCAGGGCCGGGATAGCCCAAAGTCCAATGTGCAAAGTCCGCGCTACGCCAGACAAAGATTTACGCCATGAGAATTGCCGCACAGAGTGTGTCTCCCATACCGAATCAGCCCCTTTCTAGAAAGTTCGGGAGGTCGCCGGCCAGAGGGGCCTGATCATTCGTAGGCTAGCGCCAACAAAGGATCCTTGCTGGAGGCTTTCAGTGCCGGATAGATGGCGCCCAGCACACCGCTGATGATCACCAGGATGGCTGTCCTCCCCATCCAGGCCGCAGACAGCAGGACTTGCTGAGTGGGAAAGAGGCTCAGGATCAGGGCCTTCCCCGCCAAGGTCAGAAGGATTCCCAGCACCAGCCCGAAGAGGCTGATCACGATGGATTCCCGCAGAATGACATTGACGATGTAAGACTTGGAGGCTCCCAGCGCCTTAAGGATTCCAATGTCCCGGGTCCTTTCGGCAATGGTCGTGTACATGGAAAGGAAAATGGCGAAGGTCCCAATGACCACGGCCACTCCCACCACTACATGGATGAAGGCATCCAGCTGGGGCAGGCGGGTGTTGACAATCCGCGTCACCCAGTCCTGGACTGAGAATACCCCGTATGAGGGCAAAGCGGTTTCAATCTGCCGGATTACCTCACTCACCTGATCGGGCCGATTGCATTTGATCAACATCATGGAGGCTTTCCCGGTGGCCCCCACCAGTTCCTGCAGGGTCAAGAGTGGAACAAGAATTCTGGCGCCTTTGCCGTGTTTGACCACCCCGCAGACTTTAAACTTCTGCCCGCGAAATTCCCGAGTGTCACCGATCTTCAGGCGACTGACCTTCTGCTGGAGATCGTCCACAATCATCTCACTGGCATTGGGGGCGCTAAACGGTCTACCCGCCAGAAAGGTCAAGCCGCCGGAGACATCGTTGTAACTTTCGTAATCAATCCCTGAGAGAGTGACTAACTGTCCTTCCGTTTCCAATTGAGTCAGCATGGGAGCCACTGCACGGATCCCCTCGATCTTCTCGATGACTGATTTGTCGGAGATCGGCATGACGGCCCCGCCAGTTGAGAAAATGACCGAGGCGTTGGGGGGTTGGAGGAAGATATCGGCGCCAATCCCCTGTTGCCGGTTGGCCGAGTCGGCCACCATCCCGCTGCTGACCCCAACCACCATCAGGATCATCACAACCTCCAGGCTGATGGCCATCACGCTCACCAGGGCCCGCATGGGGCGGTGAAGCACGTTGGACAGGACGAATTGATTAGTCATCAAGCTACTCCCTGGTCTTCATTCCAGGATTCGAATCGGATTCCCCCGTCCGGATTGGTTCAGCAACACGAATCGATTTTGCAGAAACCACCACTGCAGGTTGCAGATTCTGCCCTCGAACATCTCAAACTACCTGAGATTCACGAGAATGGCAATGAAAAGCGCGAAGATTTACAGATGAAAGTAAGTTTTCGGTCAGTGTATACTGAGGTTTTTGACAAGTAGCTGAAGGGCGATGCCCGGGCTCTTTTGGACGGGTCTTTCCCCTCAGTGAGCTTTCTCTGATTCCTTTTGTGACCCTTTCACTTTCCTCTCTTCCCGAGCGAATCTCCGGGTGGCTTCAAGCCCGGGTTCCGCGGCGAGTCGTGGACCGCAAATTCGGCCGGGCGGCGGTCCTCATGCCAATTTTCCGGGGCCCGGAGGATTATTACTTCCTGCTGACACTCCGGACCCAATCCGTGGAGACCCATAAGGGACAGATTTCTTTCCCCGGTGGCGTGATGGAGTCGCAGGACCGGACACTCGAAGAGACGGCCCTGCGGGAAACCTGGGAGGAGATCGGGCTTGCTCCGTCCAATATCCGAGTCCTGGGCATGTTTGATGAGTATTTGTCTGTGACCGATCTCATCGTCACTCCTTACGCAG
>JBGPHY010000644.1:0-3761 GCA_041484625.1 Terriglobia bacterium
CATTAGTTACCATAGTTCCTGCAAATCAACACCATAGTCAGAACCGACAATCGACTCTAAACGTGGATGATTGTGTAGAATCTGCTATATTTTGAATCAACGTTTTGTCAGAAAAGGAGTCCTCCCGGTAGCTCGATGAGAACAAAGACCAATTCCATTCCCATCATCGATCTCTTTGCTGGCCCCGGAGGCCTGGGAGAAGGATTCGCCAGGTTTTCGGAAAATGGAAAAGAGCTACCGTATCGGATCTGCTTGTCGATCGAGAAAGACTCTGTAGCACATCAAACACTCCCGCTTTGCACTTTTTTCGCCAATTTCCGAGGCTCATGTGCCACTTGGCAAGATCATTGCCGATTTGCTGCGGTCGTGCAGAATGCCATGCGCCGCGGCGTGAAACTTGAGTTTCCCTACAGCAGAAAACATCTCAAGGACCGATGTACCTGCCAGCACTGCAACCGCCTTTCCCACCGTCTTGGAGTGTTCGTTTGGTCTGAAGAATGGACGGCGACGAATTTGAAGCTGGAAAGGAGTTGAGTTAAATGAAGACAAACAGAAAAAAAGACAACTGGAGCCGCGAAGAACATATCCTCGCCTTTAATCTTTACTGCAAGATTCCCTTTGGAAGCATCGACATGCGGAATCCAAAAGTCATTGAACTGGCAAAGCTCCTCGGGCGAAGTGCGTGTTCAGTATCTTACAAGCTCACCAATTTTGCTCGTTTGGACCCAGCACTTCAAGCTCGTGGCATTCGCGGGCATCAGCATGGAGCGAAGGGGGAGGTGGAAGTGTGGCAAGAATTTTCTAGCTATCCGGAGGCGCTTGCATTCGAAAGCGAACGGCTGCTTGCAGACCGTCTTGGCCAGCGTCTTGAGGAAGTTGCTGAAATAGACGAACGCGACCTGCCACCTGCTGGACTCGAACGTGAGGCCACCGTTCGAGTCCGCGTCAACCAGAGTTTCTTTAGGTGTCGCATTATCTCAGCCTATGAGCTCCGTTGCTGTGTTACTGGTCTGGCAATAAGAGAACTACTTGTCGCCAGCCACATCGTTCCCTGGTCGCAGGACGTAGCAAACCGGCTCAATCCCAGAAATGGCCTCTGCTTGAACGCGCTTCATGACCGCGCATTTGACCGGCGTCTTATGTGGGTGGACGGTGGATTCATCGTGCACTTCTCAGATCGCCTCCGAAAAGACGAAAAGGACCAGAATCCCACGCTCGCTTGGCTGACCAGCTTTGAGGGCCAGCCGCTGCAATTGCCCAAACGACTCTCTCCAGACCCTGAGTTGTTGCGGCAGCATGCCTCGGCTTGCATGGCCTAAGGTCTCTCTTACCCAGTTCTTCGCCCGCCGATTTGAGCCGATATCTCGGCCAACCGATGCATCGATGCGCCGTCGCGTTCAAGGCCTCCCGTGGTTGATGGGCTGTTTGATTCTGATCTATGACCCGATCGGGTTTTGAACAACGGTGAGGAAATGCTCCCTGGCCAAACGGGTCGGGTCAGTGCCAATTGATTGCGCGGTGACAACCCAAGCCGAATCGCTTACGAGTGAATTCCCACTTGATGTCGGCAGCGGTGATATAGGACTGGCAGTGCATATTTGCAACAGGCTCTACGCCCGTGCTGAAAATCCTGCTTGACGACATTGATGCGTGTGACGATCTGAACGAACTGCAGGTGGTGTTCCGTTGCGGTCTTTATGTTCCTACCGAGAGGCCAACAGAGTTGAGTGGGGAAGACGGCAGCAAGAGAGAACCAACCATCTTTTGGAAACGCAGCCAGGTTGAAGAGTCTGTCACCCTCAACATAGCTTTTTTACCCGGACAACCCTTGAACATGACCGGGGGCGGCATGGGGGATGGCTTTGCCGTTAAGACGGAAGTCGGCGTGTTGTCTCGCTCTTCCTGAGGAATACGAATCCGGGTAGTGCTGGGCCTGACGAGCCGGAGCAATGCCTTTTCCAGCCGGAGATCATCGTTTGTGGCGTTCCGTCGGGCAGTGCCCCGATTATCGATCGGAGTCACACGGCAAGCCAAGCGAGTTACGATCCCGACCTTGAATCTTACAGGCTTCTGTACCGAGACAGGCCCGAGTTCGCCGTCGGTCACGGGTGCGCTGTCGATTGGGAGCCAGACCCGACGCAGCCGTTTGCAAGAGCGACGATGGTACGAACAGAACTTCTCCCATCATGCAAAGTTGATACAGTTGAAGGCAAGGGTGGTATCGGCCTCCCCGGACTGAACATGGAGAACCTGGCATCCGCATGGGATGGCACAGAAATCAAGACTGCCCTGGAACCTTTGGCGAACCAATACGAGGATTGGATCGGAAGGCAGACAACCGAAGTGGCGAACCTGCCTGCGGAACTCCGCGCGAAAGCTCTGGAACACCTGGACGATTGCAGGGACGCGCTCAGGCGTATGCGTGAAGGTCTTGGTCTGATTGCCAGCAACCCACTGAGTTTCGAGGCAATCCAGCTTGCAAACCAGGCAATGCTGTTGCAGCGCCAAAAATCCACTGAATCCATCAATTTCCAGTTGGGCAAAGGGCGGATTTTCAACGCCGCAACGCCTGCATAGCATCCATTCCAGATTGCGTTCATCCTGCTTAATTTGAAGAGCATCGCACATGCTGAGTCCGCTGACCGTGGTATCGTCGACTTACTCTGGTTTCCGACCGGTGGGGGCAAAACCGAGGCCTATCTGGGTCTGGCGACCTTTACCATGATGCTGCGGAGGCTGCGACATGTCGTGAGCCCACACCCGGACGCAACCGGTGATGGCGGAGTGACAGTCCTAATGCGGTACACATTGAGATTATTGACCATCCAGCAGTTCCAGCGTGCCGCGACGTTGCTTTGCGCCTGTGAGGCGTTACGCCGCACATATCCCGAACGGTTGGGCAAAGAACAATTTAGCATTGGTCTGTGGGTCGGTGGAGGTGCCACCCCGAATCACATTGACCAGGAGCCGGACCCGGAGCACCGGCGTGAACCGGGCGCGCTCCAGGCGCTTGCCAATTTCGATCCAAAGAATGAACCGGTCGAGGGCAATCCGGTTCAGCTTCGGTCGTGCCCGTGGTGCGGCGAAGCTCTTTCCCATAAGAACTACTGGGCAAGCAAGGAACTCTTACATCTCCAGATTAGATGCCCAAACAGGCTATGCGATTTCCACGGAACTGACGATGATTTGCTGTCCGGTATTCCTGCGTATTTGGTAGACGAAGACATCTACCTGCGATGTCCTACCATGCTCATTGGCACCGTGGACAAATTCGTGCGGCTTCCATGGGATGACCGCACGAAGGTTCTATTCGGGCGCGTAGATCGACGGTGCATTCGACACGGTTTCCTGGCTGAAGGTGTGGACTACTCAGGTACCTGTGGAGGCAGGCACAACGCAAAAGCAAACTTACCTGCGACAGATCCACCGAAATTGGCCGGACCGTTTCTCCCGCCGGAACTGATCATTCAGGATGAGTTGCATCTCATTTCGGGTCCACTCGGATCTCTTATGGGCCTGTACGAGGCGGCTGTGGACTTCCTGTGCTCACAGGCCGGATTCAGGCCGAAGATCGTGGCCTCGACCGCGACCATACGGCGGTACCATGATCAGATCCGCGGCCTCTTTGACAGGGATGCCCGCCAGTTTCCCCCTCCCGGCTTGATTGCGGGAGATTCATTCTTTGCCGCCGTCAGCAAGGTCAAACCCGGACGCGAGTACCTCGCCATATGCGCTCCTGGAAAGAGCTTGAAAACATCTGC
>JBGPHY010000645.1:0-3757 GCA_041484625.1 Terriglobia bacterium
GGAAGAACCCGCAGGAGCGATTCACCTCGCTGTATCACTACCTGTATGATCTGGAGTATTTGGTCGGGAGCTACAGTGGGTTGAAGAGGGGGAAAGCGCCTGGGGTGGACGGTGAGACGGTGGAGGAATATGGGAAGGATCTGAGGGTGAAGCTGGCGGATCTGGCGGAACGGCTGGGGCGGGTGGGGTATCGACCGCAACCGGTCTTACGCTGCTATATTCCGAAGCCGGGCAGTGCCAAGAAGCGACCCTTGGGGATACCGGCAGTGGAGGATAAGGTGGTACAGATGGCCTTGACCCGGGTGCTGGAGCAGATTTACGAGGCCGATTTTCTGGACTGTTCGTATGGGTACCGGCCACAGCGGTCCTGTCATGAAGCGTTGGATCAGCTGGGGCGGACGATCCAGCAGAAGAAAGTCAACTAGGTGGTGGAGGCAGACATCAAAGGGTTCTTTGATCACGTCAACCACGACTGGCTGATACGGATGCTGGAGCTACGGATAGGAGACCCACGGATTCTGAGACTGGTGAGGCGATTTCTCAAGGGGGGAGTGATGGAAGACGGGCTGACGAGAGCCAGCGAGGAGGGGACGCCGCAGGGTGGAATCCTCTCGCCTCCCACACAATAGATAACTTGGCACGTCGGATGGGCCGGATGTCCCTGCCACTGGAATCGAGTGTTTGATGGTCAATGTATCAGGCCCCACCAGGATTTCCTTGACCACCCAGCGAAGTATCTTCTGTCGGTCGGTTACGTCGAGAGTTTCTGCGGATTGGCGCCTTCGATCCAGGAATCCTTCGACGCTTTCTGCCAGTTGCAGGTACCTGCCTTGATCCACCGCGCTGGCTTCCAAACTTTGGAGTTCCGACTCTAAAGCTGTCTCTCTTTTTCTCAACTCGGGTATCGGTCGACGCAATTCTACGAGAGGCAAAAGACCCTCTTGATAGGCATCCAGCAACCGATCGATTCCCTTTTGTACCCGAGCTCTTTGGTTGAGCAGGGCCTCTTTTCTTACCTGGCCCGGATGAGACTGATGAATTTCCCGGATCCTCCGATCCATCTCGCTTCGAACTAACTCCGGGCTCCCCAGCATTCCCACCACCTGTTTCCATACCAGGTCATCCAGGTAATCTTGACGTATCGGCCGGTTGCTGCAAACTCTCCCCTGCCAATGGCGGTAAGCATCCGATCCCAAACAACGATAGTAATAAAGCTTACGACTCGAGGTCCGAGTCGAAGTCCGGTAGTAGGCATAGCCACACCGACTACAGACTAACAGCCCTTGCAGTAGAGTGGGTACCTTGGTGTGTCGCGATGAAAAGTGTTTGTTCCTTTCTAATCGTTCCTGAGCCAGGGAAAAGGTCTCCTCACTGAGGATAGCTGGAACAGCAATCTCAATCCAATCCTGAGAAGGGCGTTCCCGATTGCAACTCGAGCGCGGCGCAAAACCACCCTGCTGCCGCAACCGGCGAGCGATTTTCTTTCTCTCGGCTCTTTCCGTTTTGCCAAAGCAGGCCCTGCCTTGGTAGGCGGGATTACGCAGCATCCCCCAAACGGTAGAACGCTCCCAACGAGACTTTCCGGTGGAAGTGGGAATTCCTTGAGCCTTCAGGTCTCGACTGATTTGCCCAATGCTACGACTGTCCTCAATATAACGGCGATATGCCTGGCGAACCACAGCGGCTGGGGGTTCAACCACCTCGTAGAGGGCCACCGAGGTCTCCGACTTTTTGATGTAGCGGTAACCGTAAGGCGCTCCCGACAGCACGTTGATCAACCCGCCCTTGGCCCGGTACCTCTTCCCCCGTCGAGTCCGCTCGACGATCTGGGCTCTTTCATACTCGGCGATCATTCCCTGGAATTGCAGCAGCAGTTGGTCCTTCGGGGTCTCGGCCTGAGGGGATCGGAGGAAGATCGCCTCGACCCCGTGGCGGGCGAATTCTTCCGTCACCAGAACCTGGTAAGCATACTTGCGGCTGAGTCGATCCGGTGAGTAAATCAGAACCGTCTCGATTTGTCCCTCGGCAGCCAGATCCCGCAATCGTTCCAAACCTGGCCGCACCAGCAGCGAGCCCCTATACCCCTCGTCCTGGAAGATCCATTCCTCAGGAACGGTATATCCTTCGGCTTCAGCGTATTCTCTCAAAACCGCTGTCTGGCTAGCGATAGTCTGCTCTTCCTTTTGCCTCTCTGAAGAAACTCGCGCGTAAATCGCCGCTGCCTTCACCCTCTCTCCCTCCCCCTGCCGCTATCGACTCTCCCTCCCCCATCGAAGACCAAATCTTTTCTGGAACCAAGAGACGATAGACCTGCGACAGCTTGCAGTTGCATAATCGATCCCAGCTGTACTGCAGCTCGATTCGTCTCGAACTACTCCCCTCAGCCATGCTCCCTTCTCTTCAGAAAGGCTTCCAGCGCCTGGTTGACCAGAGCACTCAAAGAAGCTCCCGTCGCACGGGCCAGTCGTCGCACTCGCGAAATCAAGCGCAACGGAAGTTTCACAGTGAAGACTCCCTTCGGCTCTGGAACCGGCCACTTGCGGTTGGTCTTTTGCGCTTCCAGAATATATCGGTAGGCCTGTCGCTTGGAGATTCGATAACGCCGTCTCAAGGCCACAAGCACCTCGTCGTTGCAAGAGGAGACTTTCAAAACATCTAGAGTCGCATTGATCCGTTGGGCCAAAACCGAATTGGGAGATCTTTTCATGTGTCATATTAGTACTACCATTTATGACATAAGTCAAGAGTTATTCCAGCTTCTCTGGTAAGCCACCATCTGTAGAAACTCGAAGTTTGCGATTGTGTGGGAGGCGTGATCTCGCCCCTGTGGTCGAACGTTTACCTGCACTACGCTTTGGACCTGTGGTTCGAGCGGCGCTTTCGGAAGAGCTGCCGTGGGGAAGCCTACTGCTTTCGGTACGCGGATGATTTTCTGGCCTGCTTTCAGTACCGGGAAGATGCGGAACGGTTCTTACAGGAACTGGGGGAGAGGCTGGGGAAATTTCACTTGGAGCTGGAAGGGACCAAGACGAAGCTGATGGCCTTTGGCCGCTTTGCCAGAGACAACGCCCGGAGGCGTGGGCAGGAGCCCGAGGAGTTTGATTTTCTGGGGTTTACGCACTCCTGTGGGCAGACGCGATAGGGGTGTTTCAAGGTGAAACGGCGAACCTCGGCCAAGAAGTTTCGGGCGAAGCTGAAAGAGGTGAAAAGCTGGCTGAAGCAGGAGCGCCACCGGATGAAAGGGGGCGAACTGTTGCGGCGGGCGAAAAGCCGCTTGGTGGGTTATCTTCACTAATATGCCATCACGGACAATCTGCCGATGTGTGATTCCTTCAGGAACCAGTTGGCGCGACTGCTGTTCAAATGGCTGAATCGGCGCAGCCAGCGGAAGAGCGACACGTGGGAGCGGTTTCAATCCGCTCTCGACTGGGCGGGATGGCCCTCGGTCCGCAGGCAACATCATCTGGATCCGTTCCGACGCTTTGCCGACTCGAAAGGTTGCTGAAGAGCCGGATGCTGGGAAAGCCACTTGTCCGGTTCCGTGAGGGACTGGGCGGCAATCGCTTTGGCGAGAGCACCCAGTCTACTCGACCGTAATACGTCCAGATGAGTGGCGCCATGTATCGGAGAGCCCTTCCTGGCGAGCTGGCGCCTCGTGTCGATTATCTCTCTGCCATGCTTTCGGCCTCGATCCGAAGTGTCAAATCGCGACGCATTTCTCAGCACCCCAACCTCTCCGATCCGGGACTGTTTCGCA
>JBGPHY010000646.1:0-3753 GCA_041484625.1 Terriglobia bacterium
GTGGAAAGATTCATGTCCATCTGGATAAGTCCGGTTCCTTCCTTTTCCGACTCTAGCACCATTGATTCCACAACGACCAGTTTGTGACGGCTCTCCAGAATGTTCAGGAATTTACGAATGTTCGAGTAACTTCCTTCAATCGGCAAAGTAAAGGAAATGCGCTGCATTCCGAACTCGGCTTCAGCCGAGGAATTGAAGGCCATCCGGTTGCGCACCAAACCGGCCTGACTACAAATCAGGTCCAATTCCTTGATCAACTCTGACGACAGCTTGCTTCTTGTGAACAGGTATTTCTGTTCAAATTCCTTCAGGTTTCGAGCGGATTCCTGGAGTTTGCTCTCAATCCCTTTCAGCCTCTCGATCGTCAGGAGCTTTTTCTGGAGCTCCAGTTGAGTCTGCTGAATCCCTACCGACACGTTTACGGCAGCTTGATGTTCGGGCCGGACAAAAAACAGGTACACTGGGAGATTCACAAATACGAGTCCCAGCAGCGCCCAGTAGACTACCCGTTGAGCATTTCCTCGAAGATTCATGCGTCCTAGAATCATTTTTCGTCTGGCGTGAAACCGGGCCCGGTACACTGTATGGGAACTCTGCAACTGAATTTCTGTATCCTGGGCCCGACAGTTTACTCTTTTTGTTCCCCTTTATATTTGACCGCGACAGAGACCTGCTTGCCTGAAAAACCGGGGGTCTTCGACAAGTCCTCATAGATGGGAGTCACATTCTGGAACTTGTGGGAGTTTTCCAGGTTTGCAATGAATCCAACATAATCCGCGCTACTCTTGGAATTCGCAATGATTTCGATTCCAAATTCTTGCTTCAACACGCGGGGCCGGATAGAAACAATCTGGATGTTCAGCGGGGCCAACTCTTCCAGGTCATTGAGCAACTGGGTCCAGGAAAATGTCCGCCGATCGATCAATCGGTTGATGTATTCAACTTTCTCCAGGAAATCAGCCGTCTCCGGACGCAGCAACCGTGCGCGAATTTGATTTTCTTCCAGTTCCAGCTTGTCCATCTCGCTCCGCGTTTGAACCAACACTCTGCTGGTCTCAAGCTTCTGATTATGTGCCTGAAAATAACGCATGACATTACTGTAAGTGACCCCCAAAACCGCTACCAGCAGGAAACCGGCAACCAGGTAGAACTGGCGGTTGTTGACAAACGGGTTCGAGGACAGGTTAAGGTTGAGTTTCATCGCTTAGAAACTTCCCATCGCCAAGCCTAATGACGGGGCCAGAAGACTCTTCAGCACCGGCAAGCTCCCCGGAGGATAAGACCGAAAGCTTTGCAGGGGGTTCAGGTTGCTCACCACACTCCCCGACTGCCGCGAAAGTAGTTCAAGTTCCTCGGGCTGAAGATCTTGAGACGCCAGGATCCAAATTCGGTCCACCCCGGCAGTCCCCAGTTTGTCCTGATAATACATCAAGCAGGGATGGATTTCTTCGTAGAGGTTCCTGATCTCACCCCCAGAGGATTCCACAACATTTGGCACAGCTCCGTCCACTTGTGCTTCTTCAATGTAGTCCAGATGTCGAAAAAAGACAATCGTACCTAGATGAATGATCATCGCAGTTAATGTGAACGGACTAGAGCGGACGATCAAAGTGGACTTCGAAATAGACCCAGCCTCCGTGCGGGGCAGGAGTTCGAGTGCGGCAACCGAAGCGGAGGTGATGAATCCTGCCTGAATGCCCAGGCCTTGAAAAAGCCGTTCATACTGCTCGAGGACCTCGCGAAATATGATGACAGTCACGACATTTAGCTTGCCGTTGGGACCCGACTGAGAAACATAGGACAAATGAGCGTCCTCCACATTAAAAGGAGTGGTCTTTTTCAGTCGCCACCTCAGCAGTTGTTGCTTTTCGTTCTCGTTTCCCGGAAGCTTGTCCAGTTGGTGGATGGCCACCTTGACTGAGCTATCTGGAACGGCCAGAGAAATCCGGCCGGTTTTGATTTCGGTTTTGGCCAGAATGGATTTCACCACGGTCGTAAGATCCTCGGGCGATGAGATATTGGGCTGACTCAAGGAAAGATTGACCAAGCCGGAAGGAAAAGGAGTGACCGCCGACCGTTCTACCCGGGCAGGGTCCTTCGGATTGAGGCGAACCGCCGCTACGAAATCCCGCGCGATTTCAACACCAACTGGAGGCAAGCTGGGCTGGAAGAACCTTCTAATCTTGTCGCCGAGTTGAAGCGGAGTCATTGTCATTCGATGAATGTGACCTTATTGATTTCTTTCAGGGTCGTGATCCCCGCCAAAACCTTTTGCACCGCGGATTCCCGAAGAAAAGTTATCCCCTCTTCGTGAGCCACGCGTTTGATCTCTGAGGCGGGTTTACGTTCCAGGATCATCTCCCGGATCCGGTCGGAGAGATCCAGCAACTCATGAATGGCGGTTCTCCCGCGATATCCTGTTCCGCCGCAATCCAGACACCCGACCCCCTCGTAGAAAGACTGATCTTTATACAACTGAGGGTCCAGCCCCGATTCAACCAAAGCCCGCGGATTCCAAGGAACTGGCCGTTTGCATTGCTCGCAGATCACCCGAACCAATCGCTGAGCCAGAATGCAGTTCAGGGCGGATACAAAGTTGTAGGGCTCCACCCCCATATTGAGGAACCGCCCCAGCACATCGACCACGTTGTTGGCGTGCACGGTAGTAAACACCAGATGCCCGGTTAAGGCGGATTGGATGGCAATCTGAGCAGTTTCGGGATCTCGGATTTCGCCCACCATGATTTTGTCTGGGTCATGCCTCAGAATGGAGCGCAAACCCCGGGCGAAGGTCAGACCTTTCTTTTCGTTTACCGGGATCTGGGTAATTCCGCGGATCTGGTATTCAACGGGATCTTCAATGGTAATGATTTTGTCTTCGTCGCTCTTGATCTCGGAGAGAGCCGCATAAAGAGTGGTCGTTTTCCCGCTGCCGGTGGGTCCGGTCACCAGCACCATCCCGTACGGTTCGCTGATGTACCGTCGAAACTTCTTGAGGTCGGTGTCTGAGAAGCCTACCACCTCCAGGCTCAGTTGGCGGAACTTCTCGCTCATCGCCTCCTTATCCAGCACTCGCAACACTGCGTCCTCGCCATGGATGGAAGGCATAATGGAGACGCGGAAATCGATTAAGCGGGTCTTGTAACGGACGCGGAAACGGCCGTCCTGAGGCACTCTTCGTTCTGAGATGTCGAGCTCCGACATAACCTTGATCCGCGAAATGATAGTGGAATGATGCTCTTTGGCAATCGGCTGCATCGCCTGCTGAAGGACACCGTCAATTCGGTACTTGATGATCACCTCAGTGTCGCCAGTCTCTATGTGAATATCGCTGGCCCGGCGCTCCAGGGCATTGAAAATCGTGGAGTCCACTAGCCGGATAATGGGATTCTCGGTCTCACTGGTCAGCTTCTCAATAGAAATTAGTTCTTCTCCGGCTTCATCCTCCTTGATTAAGTCCAGCGTGAATCCCTCAGTGGCCTCTTCCAGGACCCGCTGGGACGATTCGCTTTTCTTCAGAATATCGCTGATCTGTGAAGGAGTGGCGACCTTAACTCTCAGTTTCCTGTTTAGCAGGATCCCCAGTTCGTCGGTTAGGAGCAACTCGCTGGGATCTGCAACGGCAACCAGCAATCCCCCGCTGACAGGTTTCAAAGGAACAAAATTGTAACGAAACATCAAGTCTGCAGGTATGGCCCGAAATAGTTCGGGGTCGATGGGGTAGTTCTTGAGATCAACGTATTCACAGTGGTA
>JBGPHY010000647.1:0-3744 GCA_041484625.1 Terriglobia bacterium
GGGTGTAATCATAGCGGACAGTGAGGAACCGCAACGCGGTTCCATTTTTCAGCCGTAAGTTGGTCCGCCACCGTGGGCGTGCCAACCCACGGATCACGGGACAATCAGGGAACAACCCTGAAAGGGTTGAATAGGGCTGACAGCTGGAGCAGTCGTAACCTGCCAGTCAATTCAACCCTTTCAGGATTGGAAGGGAACAGGAAACCGGGGGTTGGGGCCTCCAGCGCCTACCCTCAGCTGGTAGATGGAACCGCTCCAAGGTTCCTATCCATTGCACCCCTCATTTGTCGAGATTCTTCTTCCGGCCACTTCTGTTAGCGCTAGAGGTCGGCAATGAAAACGAGCCATCACACCGCTCGCGGAGCTGAATGTCGGGTGACGCGTATATTCCGTCCCCCAAGAGGATGAAAGGCCATAAGGACATCGGGCTCTATTTACATCGATCTCCGGACGGAGGCCAAGACAAGGCTCACCTCCACAATAAACTGTGGGTAAGGCTTAGCTCTGGGGAGGGGTTGAGTCTCATTCTCATCGGCTGAGGCACACGAATTGGCCCGCGGCCAACTTCATGAAGGTCGAGTTTTGGCAGCCACGGTTAATGCGCTTGGGGACGGCAGTCCCCGCACCAACCGTGGGCTGTTATGGCTTCTTTGAAACGCCCACGATAGATTCAAGAAGCGAATCAATCGTGGCTACCTCTGCCGTTTTCTTCGGCGGTGGTGCAATAGATTGGCACATGGCGAACTTTTATGAAAATGCGTTTTTAATGTGGGAGCCGCGCTCCGTCGCGGCGATTCTATCAAGGCTTTGAAAAGCAGCAGACCTGGAAACCCGGTCCGTGCTACCACTAATGAAACACATTTTCATCGACCGTGTTGACCTGAAAAGGTCATGGGTCACTCTCATGAACACAGTTCAAGATACTTTCTCCAGGCCGCTCGTGGACCTGCGGATCTCGGTCAGCGATCGCTGTAATTTCCGCTGCCCCTACTGCATGCCGGCCGAAGTCTATGGGGAACGCTACAAGTTCCTGCCCAAGCCCCAGATCCTCACTTTTGAGGAAATCGCCTGCCTGGCCAGGATCTTCGTCAGTCTGGGCGTCCGGAAGCTGCGCCTGACTGGAGGTGAACCCCTGGTGAGAGCCCAATTCCCCAGGTTGGTGGAACACTTGGCCCGGATTGAAGGAGTCGAGGATCTGGCGCTCACCACCAACGGCTTCCTGCTGTCGAAATGCGCCAGGGAACTCAGGGCAGCCGGCTTGAAGCTAGTGACGGTCAGCCTCGACAGCCTGGATGATGAGATCTTTCGCCGCATGAACGGCCGTGATTATGACAAGAACCAGGTTCTCGAGGGGATTGAGTCCGCCGAGAAAGCAGGGCTCCTCCCCATCAAGATCAACTGCGTTGTGCAGAGAGGAGTGAACGACCATACCATCGCGGAACTGGCGCGCCGCTTTAAAGGCACCGGACACATCGTGCGGTTTATCGAGTTTATGGATGTGGGCAACCTCAACAAGTGGGATCCCATGCAGGTAGTGACGGCCAGGGAGATCTATGAGCACATCCATGCTGAATGCCCGCTTGAACCGGTGTCGGCCAACTATCGAGGGGAAGTGGCCAATCGATATCGTTACAAAGACGGGAGTGGGGAGATCGGGATCATCGCCTCGGTCAGCCAGCCCTTCTGTGGCGATTGCACCCGGGCGAGGCTTTCCACGGACGGCAAACTGGTCACCTGTCTTTTTGCCAAAGACGGTTTTGATTTGAGAGGTCCCCTGAGGGCCGGTGCTTCCGACCTGCAGCTTCGGGAGATGATCCAGTCGGTCTGGGACAGGCGCGCTGACCGTTATTCTGAATTGCGCTACGAAAGCCTCCAATCTAACGGGGAGATTCCGCAGCGGCGCAAGATCGAAATGTATCAGTTGGGAGGGTGAGGTATTGTTATGAAAATCAGAATCGCACTGATCACGACCATCTTGGCTCTAGTCCTGAGTCCCTGGGTGGCTGGGAGCGAGCAGGGGGTAATCTTTCCTGGCGCCAAAGTGGAGAAATTGGCGGCCGGATTTGAGTTCACCGAAGGTCCCACGGCCGATGCGGTCGGCAATGTATACTTCACCGATCAGCCCAACGATAGGATTCTAAAGTGGAGTATCGACGGCAAGCTCTCGACCTTTATGCAGCCCAGCGGCCGGTCCAACGGGCTCTTCTTTGACATAAAGGGATATCTCCTGGCCTGTGCCGACGAGAAAAACCAGTTGTGGTCCATCGATCCTTCAGGCAAGGTGGATGTCCTGGTGATGAACTACCAGGGCAAACTGCTGAATGGCCCCAACGACGTCTGGGTCCGGCCGGATGGCGGGATCTATTTCACCGATCCGTTTTATAAGCGGCCCTATTGGAAACGCCAGTCGATGGACCAGGACAAGCAGTGTGTCTATTACCTTTCAACGCCTCCCCAAAAACTCATTCGCCAGAAACTCACCCGCGTTGCCGATGACCTGGTGCAGCCCAACGGGATCACCGGAACGCCGGATGGCCAAACCCTTTATGTGGCTGATATCGGGGCCAATAAGACCTATGTATATTCCATCCAGAGGGACGGGACTTTATCCGGCAAAAGGTTATTCTGCCAGTTGGGTTCTGATGGGATGACGCTCGACAATGAAGGCAACGTGTACCTGACCGGTAAGGGCGTGACCGTCTTTGACAAGACGGGCCGCCGGATCGAGCATATCGACATCAACGAGCCCTGGACTGCCAATGTGTGCTTCGGCGGCAAAGACCGCCAAACGCTCTTTATTACGGCCAGCAAGGGACTCTATGCAGTCCGGATGCGCGTGAAGGGTTCCACGGCTACATACGGCAAATGACCGAGTGCCGATGCAGTAGTGCTGGTTGAGTTGGCGATGGGACAACGTCCCCGCGGTGTAGCAAATCACCATTGTCCTGGAATTCTACAATCTCCCGAGTTCGAAGACCAGCCCGGCTGAGAGGCGAAATTGATTTGCGACGCGATGCCGAAAGCTTTGGCTGAAGACGTAATCAGGGAAGAATACCGGCAAGTAGTCGGCTTCAATTAGTCGGAGAGCAATACCGTTACTAATTCTGAGGTCGAAACCTCCCCCTGCTGCCATGCAGAACACATTGCCGGAGTCCCACTGGTTCCTGAGGCCCACTTTGATATTTGAAAAGAGCATCCCCCTCGGGAATTTCGGGATGGTAGTAAACAAGCTTGGTCCAGCCAGAAAGGTGTAGATGGTCCGTCTCTGATAGAGATAAAGGTAATTAGAATAATCAACCGCTTTCAGGTAATGTGCGCTAAGGTCTACATCTAATCCCAAGTGACTTCTCAGGTTGGTCGTCACGCCCGCGTTCCAACCGTTGAATCGGTTGTAGGAAGACACGGGCCGATCAACACCCAATCGGGAATAACCGACGAAAGCCTTAACCCGAGGCATATCCTGTGCTGGTGCCCATTGAGCCCCCAGAACGATTAAACCCACTCCTATCACGCGTGACCGGAACAGGTGATTTCCTCCGGTGACCTCGATTCACACTCTGTTTGGGTTTTATCTCGCCGTAATTCGGCGATTTAATGATAATTCGACAACTGGCTTTCTAACTATGGTGAACTGGCGATATAGGCCCCATCGCCGGTGCGCTCACCAGGGCTTGCCCCATCATTGATGACGGCGTAAGCAATGAACCCACTTGAATTGGTCGTTGGATAGCTGGTTCGTCTGAC
>JBGPHY010000648.1:0-3730 GCA_041484625.1 Terriglobia bacterium
AGCACCAGCCGCACGTGGAGAACTTCCTGGAGTGCATGCGGTCACGCAAGAAACCCAATTCGGATATCGAGACAACGCACCGGGCGACCAGCGCGTGTATCATGGGAAACATTGCCTACAGGCTGGGCAGGAAACTGCATTGGGACGGCGAGAAGGAGCAGTTTATTGGAGACGCGGAAGCCAACAAAATGCTGGCCAAGCAGTATAGAAATCCTTGGAAAGTGGCCTAAATGGGTGCACATTTTTTTGGAAGAGGAGCACTTCTTGATGATGTTCATTCTTCCCAGTACGCGGAGGATTCTATGGCTATGACTTCTCGGGAACGGGTTTTAACAGCTCTCAGAGGTAAAGAGCCAGACCGCGTTCCCTATTGTGAATTGTCGGTGGATCGGGCTCTGGCCGACAAGCTGATGGGGTGGGGAACCGGGGAGAGCCAAGCTGCCAATTTGGAATCCAATCCTTACACTGCAGAGCAGGCCAAGGCGATTGCCGCATATTTGAAAATGGACAACCTCTCCTATGTCTTGCGTCCGCCCGTGTATGCACACAAAGTCCCAGGAGAGCGCGGACGCCTTTTCTACGGTGAGGGGATGATCAAGAACCAGGATGATCTATCCCTGCTTAAGCTCCCCGACCCCCGGGATGACTCGTTTTACTCCGATGCCAAAGAGTTTGTCAGCCAAAAAGGAGAATATGCTGCCTGCCTTGTGACACGGATTGGAATCTTTTCTACCATTTTAAGCATGGGGATGGAAAACTTCTGTGTGGCGTTGGTCGAGAACCGGCGATTCGTGGAAGAAGTCTTGGATCGTTATTGCGATTGGACCGCTGCCGTGGCAGAACATGTCTGTGGGCTTGGATTCGACGTCTTTGTTTCCACTGACGATATGGCCTTCAAGACTTCAACTTTCTTCTCGCCCTCAGTGTTTCGTGATTTAGTTTTACCTCGTTACAAGCGAGTGCGGGAAAAGATCACGCTCCCTTGGATCATCCACAGTGATGGGAATATCCTGCCCTTCGTGGACGATCTGCTGAGTCTGGGTGTCGCCGGTTTGCACCCGAATGAGAAGGGAGCCATGGATATTCGGACCACAAAGCAACGCTACGGCAAACGGATTTGCCTGCTGGGTAATGTGGACCTGAATATCCTGGGATTGGGAACGCCGGAAGACGTAGACCGGGAGGTTCGTGAACTCATCCGGGATATAGGGCCTGGAGGGGGATACATCGTGACCAGCGGCAATAGCCTGGCCGGCTATCTTCTGCCTCAAAACGTCAGGGCTCTGTCGGAAGCCGTCCACAAATATGGACAGTATCCGTTGAACATGAGCTTGCTGTCATGAACCTGCCCGCGCCCGGCGGGAAGCTCATCCAGCCCTCATAATCCTGCGGTTAGGATTCGCTTTGACCAACAGTGAGGCACAGGTTCGAGCCACTCCTCGACAGCGTCAGGGACACACCCGCTTCGATTCCTTTGACTTGTGAGGCGGTTAGTCATAGGATGGGCGCATTCCTTGCTGGCCAAAATGTCTTTGTGGCGAAAAGAAGACGACTTGATGGCAACGCACCGGAAAGATTCTTAGGAGACTGTTTTCCTCCCAGCCCCGGGGCTAAAACGAGGTAATTTCCTGAAGGGAATCTCTTGGATTCGTTGGATCCGAAATACGGCCGCTCGGGGAGTTCAGGTCATCCAAAGAGGATTTGCAGGACTCCAGTTTACAGGGCCAGCAATGCCTTGATTGATGCCGTTTTCCTCACTCTATTTTGGGGAATGTTTATGAACGCAGATGCAAAAGACACCTTCAAGCAGAAAGCATTTGGCAAAACGCCTGACGGTATTGCCGTCCAGCTTTACACGTTAAGAAACTCCCAGGGCATGGAAGTGAAGATCACCAACTATGGAGGCATTGTAGTGTCGGTCTTGGTTCCGGACAAGAACGGGAAGATCGGCGATGTGCTCCTGGGCTTTGATGGATTGGACGGCTACCTCAAAGGAAATCCCTATTTCGGGGCGATTGTCGGCCGCTATGGTAACCGGATCGCAAAAGGGCGATTCGCGCTGGGCGGAAAGACCTATACTCTGGCAACCAACAACAACGAAAACCATCTTCACGGCGGACTGAAGGGATTCGACAAGGCTGTCTGGAAAGCAGAACCCTTTTCGTCTGTCGAAGGCGTTGGCCTCAAGCTCCACTACCTGAGCACGGACGGAGAAGAAGGCTATCCGGGTAACCTTGACGTGACGGTCATCTACACGCTCACTCGCCACAACGAACTGCGGATCGAGTATGCGGCCACCACAGACAAGCCGACTGTCGTGAATCTGACCAATCATTCCTATTTCAACCTGGCGGGGAAGGGGACTATCCTGGAGCATGAACTGCTCATCAATGCCGACAAATTTGTTCCCGTCGACAAGGGATTGATTCCTACGGGTCAATTACAGAGTGTCAAGGGAACTCCAATGGATTTCACGACTCCCGAGAAAATTGGAGGGCGGATCAGTCAGGATTTTGAGCAGCTCAAAATTGGCGGCGGATATGACCACTGCTATGTTTTGAATGGTCCCAGGATACACAACCTCGCGGTCAAAGCTTTCTGCGCCAGCAGCGGGAGGCTTCTCGAACTCTTTACGACAGAACCCGCCGTGCAGCTCTACACAGGCAACTTTCTGGATGGCACGCTCGAAGGGAAAGGCGGCCAGATTTATCAGAAGCGGTCTGGATTCTGCCTGGAGACCGAGCATTATCCGGATTCCCCCAATCAGCCCGCTTTTCCTCCGGTGATTCTGAATCCAGGCCAGAAGTACTCGACCACTACGGTCTACAAGTTCTCGGTGGCCTCGTCGATCAGCGGCGGATCGAAGTGACCTTGCCCGTCAGGCAGCGGTTGCCGATGCACGGTTGTGACCGAGGCCGGGGGTTTCAAGGAACTGGGAGCACAGCCGCAGGAGGACTCAACATGTCCGGGACTGTCTTTTCGCGTAGATCGCTCCTGAGCGCTGCTGTAGCCGCAGCAGGCACCGGAATCTGCCGTTTTGGCTGGGCGGGGCCGGCGAATGGACGCCGCGTGCTGGCTCTGATTGGGGACCGTTATCACAATCCCGATTACATCCGGGTGGCACTTCATAAGATCTTCGACGACCTAAACGTTACTGTCGATTACACGATGGATTGCGACCAGCTTTCGCGAAAGGTGCTCGGGAACTATCAACTGTTTCTGTGCCTCCGCGACGGAATGATTTGGCCCGATGGGTACCTCGGACCGGATGCATATACGGCCTATGAAGAAGGGCTCGAGAACCAGGAGGACTTTCCTCAGGCCAGGCCTCAATCCTGGCTTACCGAAGATCAGGCGGTGGCCCTCAAAGATTTCGTTTCGGCGGGGAATGGCTTTTATTCCCTGCATAACAACAGCCACGTTTCATTGTCGTCGAAGACCTATCGCGACGTAATGGGGGGAGCTTATGTCGGCCACCCGCCGCTCCGGCCGTTCCGGGTGCGGGTAGTGAACCCGGCTCACCCGATCACCCAGGGCATTCACGACTTCACCGTCAACGACGAACAACATTACGTCGAGTACGACAAGGAGCGGAAATATATCCTTTTGGAGGCCGAGAATATCGATGGCCTGACCTATGAAAACCTGGGGACCAAATCGATTGCGGGGTGGGCTTACGACTACGGCCGCGGCAGGGTCGTTTTCACGTCGGTGGGACACACCATCCACG
>JBGPHY010000649.1:0-3728 GCA_041484625.1 Terriglobia bacterium
GAAAGGCCGCCACTGCGGGCGGGACGCCCGCGCTCCGTGCGCCTGAAAGCGTGTGTGATTGGAGAGGTGGAAGTCCTCTTCAGGTATACGCTCTCCGGCCTGTAACCAACTGTAACTGCGTCGCCGTGAGGCGGGGTGGGGAGCAACAGGAGGTGAACGATCCATCCGTACGACAAGAAACTCGATTCGGCCTGTCAGCGTCGGCGAGCCTGCGTAGCAAAGGTGAAGCCTAGACCCACGAGAGTGGGAAACTCGACGAGATGAGGGGTAGCGTGAGAAATCGGCGTCGAGGGCCTGGGGGGTGGTTGGAGACGGAGGGATCGGAAGGTCAGACACGTGAATCAGGGAGACCTGTTGGCGAACAGAGACGGTGTTCATGTTGCTGGTAGAGGACCGAAGAGCCGAGCTGACAGGAGTCAGAGCGTCCATAGTAGCGACGAAGTCCCGTAACGGGGATGGAGCGAAGGGACGCAGGAAGGTGGATGAGTAACGGAAAGAGGGATCGAAACCTAACCGGCGTGAGTGCCCTTGGGCTAAGCGAGTCGGAGAAGCCTCTTCGGTTGCAAGGAAGAGGAAACGGTCGCGCGGGAAGTTACACATGTTGACGATCCTCCTGTGAGGATGGAAGTAAGGGGGACTTACTGTGCTGAACCAAGCGGAACTCTGACACCGTCTTGGGGAAGTCGGTCAATCCTGTTTCAGGTAACACCACCAACTGGAGAGCCGGATGCGGGAGATCCGCCTGTCCGGTTCGGAGGGGGGAGGGGCCGAAATCAATCGGTTCCTCCTACCCCTATCAGGGTGGCGCTTTGCAAAAGCGCTCTTCAGATCGTTGGTTCTTTGCAGAAACGCGCTGCAGAATTTCACTCTTGGATTGTTTTCATTGGAGGCAACCACATGGTATCCCGTCAAACCGCGAGTAGACTGGTTTCCGCAACCGTCAGCCGTCGAGCCTTCCTGGGCGTCACGGCTGTCAGCGCCATGCGAATCCTGGGGGCCAATGACAGGATCCGTTGCGCGACGATCGGCGTCGGGGGTAGAGGCTACTATCTAACGAGCAAATTCAAACAACTGGGAGCAGACATGTCTGCGGTCTGCGATGTCTATGCGCCTCGCCTTGAAAAGTGCCTTCAGGCAGCCTCGCCTGGAGCCGTGGGCCATGAGGATTACAGAAAGCTGCTGGAAGATAAATCGATCGATGCGGTGATCATCGCCACGCCGGATCACTGGCATGCGCAGATGGCGATCGATGCTGTGGAAGCAGGCAAGGACGTCTACGTTGAGAAGCCCCTGGCGCACACCGTTGAGGAAGGCTTCCGTACAGTGGAAGCCGTCAGACGCACCAAGCGCCTGGCCCAGGTTGGCACCCAGCGCCGGAGCTACGAGTTGTATCAGGAAGCCAAGCAGATCTTCGATTCTGGAGTCTTGGGCCAGATCCGCCTCGTCAACACCTGGTGGCTGAACAACTGGGAAACCCTGGCCAGCTGGAAAATGGAAGGAAAGCTCAATTGGGAACTGTTTCTCGGTCCGGCTCCGAAGAGAGAATTGGAACTAATCCGGTTTTTTCACTGGTTGCACTTCTGGGATTACTCGGGGGGGATGGTGGTCGGACAAGGTGCCCATATTGTTGATGCGGTCCAGTGGATGATGAATTCGACGGTCCCGCTGGCTGTCACCTGCTCAGCCGGGAAAGTGAACTGGCCCGGGGCGGAAATTCCTGAAACCTGCTGTATGACGGTGGAATATCCGGAGAATTACCTTCTCGTCTTTACGGTTGGTTACAAGGCGATGCATTATAATCCATTCAATGACCAACTTTTCCAGTTTCACGGTTCCAACGCCCGTCTCGATTTGGGTCGAGAGTCATATTGCCTGTATCCACAGGGTGATGAAGTCGATCTGAAATCCGGTCGACAGCGTCGGATGCCCGGGAGTTTCGAGTCTGCGAGCCTGGCCCATATCCGCAATTTCCTCGAATGCCTGCGATCGCGGAAAGAACCCATTGCGCCAATCGAAATGGGGAATTCTACCAATGTCGTTTTGGCTATGGCCATCGCGTCACTGCGCACCGGGAGGCGGATGAAATGGAACGTGGCAGCAAAGCAAATGGAAAGTTAGATCGGACGCGTTCGACGAGTGCGACGCTTTCATAGCACTGGTTGCTGCGGCCATCGGCGAAAGAACCCATTTTCAAGAGAATCATACGAATGCGATGCCTGCTTTGTTTGCTGCTGGCGTGTTTTCTGGCCAGCTCTGGCGCACGGGCCGCGAGAATTCTTGGCCGAGAACCGGCAACTTGTGGTACGCATCAATCGGCGACTCGGATACCGCCTGCAGCATTTGAAGCGTCCTAGCCGATCTGGGAATAGGGAACTCCCAGATGGCAAATGAACCCTGAAGGAGAGGAAGAGCATGGAGGGAAAAGTATCTCGAGTAATTCTTCAGGGTCTTCATGCTCTTCATGGTGAAAGAAAAAGTGAAAGTCTTCTCAAGAATTTTCCCGAATCCCCTGAGCCAGACACCAAGAGGACAAAATGATTGACTCGAAACGACATCATGCTTCAGGCAAGGGTCTTTGTCCTGATACGTCTTCCAGATCAAGGTTGAGACAGTCTTGGTTTGCTCTGGTCGTAATTGGCCTCAGTGTCTCGTATTTCCACGGCTTGACCTGGTCAAATGAAGCTGGCAAGGTGAAGGTGCTGGACGACTTTGAAACCCAATTCGCTGTGTCCCATTGGCAAGGGTCAGTGCGGCTTTCGCAGGCCCACCCAGCCCACGGGAAAAGTTGCCTGGAAGTGAAATTCGACTCGGCTTCATCGATTCTCTCAATGCCAGTACCAGAGGGCAATTGGAGTGGATATGATCGTCTGCTCTTTGATGTCTTCAGTCCTGATCTTCTCCCCCGGATCCTCTCCCTTCGCCTGTATGATGCGGTCGGCGGAGACGGACCGGACGTGGCCCGATTCGATCTGTACGATGCGGAGGGGAAATTATTCCTGGACGCAGGCTGGACCCACGTGGAGGTCGTTCTGAAAAACCTCAAGGCCAGCTCCGAACTCCGGCCCGTGGCCATGGACCGCATTCGCCGGCTGTCCATTAGCACCGACTCGGGAGCTCGGCAACTGAATCTTTACTTCGACAATTTCCGCCTGGTCTCGGGAACTGAGGGGACCGGTACGGTATCCACGATGGCGCCGCAGGATTCCGCCCTCCGTCTGGAAGGGCGCTGGGTCGCCATACTCCAGGTTGGGCCGCGAGACAGAATACCGGAGAACGAAACAGTCAAGCATCTCCGACAGGATGCCGAATGGGAGTATCAAGCGCTGAAAGCGACTATTGCCAGCGCAGAAATCATAGGCTTGGACACTATTTACTCTCAAGCGGATGTGGTTACTGCGGAAATCGGGTTGCACTTTCGTCCCTTGCTGGCCTGGTTTAACAACGACCACGAAAAAGAAAACATGTTCCGCTACGTGGTAAGCTCTTGCCGGATTGAGCGAGAGCGGCTGGAGCGGCTTCTGACTGGAGCAGTGCGCCTGCCGGAACGCGACGATACCCAGATTGCCGGCCCCCTGGTTCCCCCTTATCCGCGGCTGCACGGCCTGCCGATGCAGGATGGCCTCTTTCAAGACGCTGAGGAACGGCCCTTGTTCGTCATCTCATTGCACGGGCCGAGCGTCGGACTGCAGAAGTTCTTCGCAACCCCGATGCAGCGCATTGAAAGCTAC
>JBGPHY010000650.1:0-3721 GCA_041484625.1 Terriglobia bacterium
ACTTCATGGCTTCGATAGCATCCATATGATGATTCCTTTCGTTGGCCCTATATAAGGCATTGCTGACAGACAGGCGAATTCTGATCCAACTCGGAGGGAGTGTCAATTGGACATGTACAGGTCCGGCGGACCACCTTCGATTCAGATAAATCTTGACGCGACTGGCGCCCCGATTTCCAGAAGAAAGCGGCCACCGGCTTATCTACCAGCATCAAACCCGGCGAACGTGAGGGATTTGTGCTTCAGATAAATCTTGACGGTCGTTCGGCCGCATGATACTCCTTGCAGCCGGTTACGCAAACGGTTGCCAACACTGGAGGTTTCCATGACCAAACACTACCCATTGGATCGCCGGACGTTCTTGATGGCCAGCGCCGGTGCGGCTATTGGCACCTGGACACAAGCGCAGACGAAACAGATCAAGGTAGGCGTCATCGGCTGCGGAAGTGTCTCGGGGAGTTACTTGCCTGTGATGAAGGCCAGCCCCTATGTGGAGCTAGTGAGTGCCTGCGACCTCATCGTTTCCAGGGCCGAAGAACGAGCCAGGCGCTTCAACATCCCCCACGTTTATCCCAACATTGAAGAGATGTTGAAAGGGCCGGATTTCGACCTGCTGGTGAATCTCACTTCCATGCCTTCCCACTTCCCCGTGAACAAACGTGGTTTGGAGGCTGGCAAAAATGTCTGGTCGGAAAAACCCATGGCCACCGAAGTAACTAATGCCAGGGTCCTCATGCGCATCGCCGGCGAACGCAAGCAGGGTTTCTGGGCCGCCCCCATTACGGTACTCAGTCCCCAATTTAAGTTCATGGCAGAAACCCTTGCCAGCGGCAAACTCGGAAAGGTGACGGCCGCCCACGCGCATTACGGCCACGAAGGCGTACTGTGGTCAGCGTGGTTCTTCCAGAAAGGCGGAGGAAGCCTCTACGACCTCGGGGTTTACAATGTGACTACCCTGACCGGACTGCTCGGACCGGCAAAGGCAGTGGTCGGGATGACCGGCATCTGCACGCCGATGCGCAAATTAACCGACGGGACAGAGGTCAAGGTGGAGGTTGCAGACAATGAGATGCTGATCATGGACCATGGCAACGGGGTCCTGTCGCATGTCCAATCGGGATACAATTACGGATCTGCCGACGGACACTCCGGAAAGACCGATCAGCATACGATCGACTTCTGGGGGACGGAAGGCGACATGCATCTGTGCGGCTACGATTGGGGCCCGCACGGTGTCGATGTGGCAACGCTGAAGGAAGCTGGGAAACGCTTCGCAGAGGACCCGGCAGGATATCAGTGGCAGAACGGCGGCGCCCATATTGCTGAATGCCTCGCCACCGGCCAGAAGAGCCTCATCACTCCTGAGCACGGTTTTCATGTTCTCGAGGTGATGGCGGCGTGCCACGAATCGCAACGTACAGGACGCAGGATTAATATTGAGTCCACTTTCCATTGGCCGTTGTTTTCGTGAACTCGAGAGGGTGATCCCTTCCACTCCACGCAGTCGGCCGGGGAAGGTAAATACCTTTGGCGGGCGGTTCGCGAGCAAGCGGCCCGGGGAGCGGGCCCGCCTGGCGTGCTCAGAATGAGCCGGTCATTTCTTTAGAAACTTCCCTGGGTTATCCGCGAATGTCTTCCGGTTGGCTGCAGAAGCAAAGTAGTATGCCTTTCCGTCCATCCCATAGATGAAGGCATCGGCTTTGTCCACTTTCTCACCAGAAACTGGGTCTTTAGCCTGGGTGTACTTGGCGGGCTCTTTTTGGATCTTCTTTTTACACATCTCGCAGCAAGTGGTGTAAGTCTTCCCATTGGACTCTACCGCAGAACCTGGTTTGCCGAGCACCTCATCGTTGATCATGCAAACCAGTTCCTTCTTGTCGACATTCCCGGAGGCCGCATACGTCAAGCCCAACCCGAGAGTCATAACCAAACCTGTGCAAATCAACAATCTCTTCATGAACGACTCCTTTCAATCTAACGCACTATTTTGAGATTTTACGACACGAAGCAAACCGCGTTTCAACGGCGGCTGAGCCATGTTCACCCTCCACCCTTTTCCCGGAAGTAGCCGCTTTCTCTACTCCACAGTGAGAAACTTCACGCAAACCGGTGAATTCACCTTGACGCTCTGTCCGGTCGGGCTGAGCCGTCCGGTCCGAGGGTCAATCCGGAACGCCACGACGTTACCTGAGTCCTGATTGGCAGCCAGCAGGATTCTGCCGGAGGGGTCGATCCCGAAATTGCGCGGAGTTTTCCCTTGGGTCGACTCATTCTGAATGAGACTGAGCTTGCCGTTAGCTTTATCAATCGAGAATACTGCAATGCTGTCATGGCCCCGGTTGGATCCGTAGAGGAATTTACCAGAAGGATGAACCTGTACTTCCGCTGTGTCGTTCTCGCCTTTGAACCCCTTGGGCAATGTGGAAATGGTCTGCACCTCCTTTAAAGTCCCTTGCGTCCCATCGTAGGCAAAAACCGTGACGGTGGAACCCATTTCATTGATGGCATAAGCAAAGCGGCCTTGGGGGTGAAAAGCGAAATGCCGGGGGCCGGACCCTGGTTTCACCGTAACAAATGGTGGATCATTCGGGGTCAGTGTGCCATTTGTGGAATTGAACCGGTAAACCAGCAGTTTGTCCAAACCGAGGTCGGCTGCCACGGCGAAGCGATTCGCTGCATCGACGTTGATGGAGTGGGCATGGGGACCTTCCTGCCGCTGCGGGTTGCTCCCTGAACCGGTGTGTTGAACAAACGATGTGGCTGTGCCGAGTCTGCCGTCGCCCTGAATCGGCAGGACGGCAACGCTCCCTCCTCCATAATTGGCCAAAAGCACGTACTTCCCTGTCCGGTCTACCACCAGGTGGCAAGGGCCATCCCCACCTGAAGCTTCCTGGTTGAGGAAGGTGAGCTTCCCGGTGCCCGGCTCAACGGCAAAGCCGCTCACAGCCCCGCTCTTTTTGCCGTCGAAACGTCCGATTTCATTTGCGGCGTATAAATAACGGTGATTGGGATGAAGGGCCAGGAAGGTTGGATTGGGGGTTTCTGCAGCCAGGACTGGAGAAGTCAACCCGGATGACGCAGTGTCTAAACGAAGAAGGTAGATGCCGTCACTTCCCTTGCCTGTGTATGTGCCCACATACACCAGCAACTGGGCATTTGCCGGACTGCCTTTGACCGTCTGTCCGGACACAAGGAGAATCCCCAGCAGGGGGAGAAGACTGCATATTCCCCCTACCAGGACGCAACAGTGCCTGAGATCGCTAAATCCGATGGGTCGAGTCATGTCTTCCTCTCAATTCGCTGATGATAAATTCCTAGCTAGTTTCTGACGCGAAACTCTCTCCAAACCCCTCCTGCTGTGGAATTGAGCCCTTGGGCGAAGCGAATGTAACCTTTGGACTGCGCCGGCAGAGCACAGCGACGACGGCGCTTTGGCTGGTAGTCGAATCCTATCTCCCTGCTCGCCCGAGCTTGCCCCTCCTGCAGAACCATAGCGGCGTCGCGCGTGGGACTGCTATCCCTCGCTTGCCGCCGCGCTCCAAAGGCAATGGCCAACCGTAAGGACGGTCACTCTGTGAGTTTCGCGACAGAAACCAGCTAGCCTTCACCGCGGATGTGTAAAGCCACACTCCTTCCACAACTTCTCCCAACTCCAGATCCCGAAAGCGGCCTGGATCGGAAGCTGGAATCCTTGCTGATGCGCCAGCATGCACACTTGCCC
>JBGPHY010000651.1:0-3718 GCA_041484625.1 Terriglobia bacterium
AGTGGTCGGTGAAGCCAGCACAGGCCGCGAGGCTGTGAAACTGGCTGAAGAACTGAGTCCTGACCTCGTGATCATGGACATTGCGATGCCCCAACTGAACGGCATCGAAGCCACTGCCCAAATTGTCAAACGGAATCCCCACACCGGCGTCATCGTCTTGAGCATGCACTCGGACGAAGGATACCTGGTGAGGGCCCTCAGTGCGGGTGCAAAAGGATACCTCCTGAAAGACTCCGCAGAAATCGACCTGATCCGGGCCGTTCAGGCTGTGGCCAACAAGAAGCCCTTCTTCAGTCCGGCGATTGCCCAGACTCTTTTGGAAGAGTATATGGGTTACCTACAGCAGAAAGGCCTCCAGGATTCCTACGACCTGCTGACCGAACGGGAGAAGGAGATCTTGCAGCTTCTAGCCGAAGGCAAGTCCAACAAGGAAGTTGCCGAAATTCTCAACTTGAGCCCGTACACGGTGGAAACCCATCGAACCCACTTGATGCAGAAGCTGAATTTGCACAATACGGCAGAAATCGTGCTCTATGCCGTGCGGAAAAAGCTCATTCACTGAGAGAAAATGTCGCGGAATCGAAATGGCATCTTGCTTTGCCTTTCCCGACAAATGTGAAGTGTCCTGTGAGTGTCTGGCCCGTCAGCGAGACCTGAGTGCCTCCAGCACAGCTTCGTTCCAGCCGGAAGGGCCTGCCTGATCAGTGATCTTCGCCTTCAGGACTATTGTCTTGAGAATCGGCGCAACCTTGGACCACACGATAATCGGGGAATCGACAGAATTGAGAAGCTCGGCATCATTGAACCGGTCCCCTAGCCCAAATGTCACGACAGGCTCTCCCAGTTGGCGATAGATGTGGGCCAGTACACGAACTGCTCGTCCTTTATCGCTGGGCCCCAGGATATGATAGAAACGTCCGCCCCGGGTCCATCGCTTGCCTTGGGACTCTATGGCGCTCAAAAGCCGTGGCGTCCGCTCGTAGTCCAGTATGAGGAAGGGTTCATCGTATTCCCGTTTCTTAGCCAGCTGCGCTTGTTCCGACGGCAACCCAGAGTGCCGGCTGATTTCGTCTGCATCCATGAGATGAAATCCCAGGACTCTGCAATGACTTTCTTGGGAGGCCGTTTGCAGCGAGTAAAGCAGCTCCGGGTAAGGGCTTCCCAGTTCGATGATCTCGCAATCGGCAGATACCCTCGTGTGGGGGACGGAAAACGGGAAATACCCCTTTGGAATGAAAATGGCTCCACCGTTTTCCGCAATGAACGGATGGCGGTTTTTCAGCCTTTTGCGCCAGTACTCCAATTCAGACCGGGTCTTGCTCGAACAGAGAATCATCGGGACCTTTTGCCGGCGAAGCTCCCGAAGAGCAGGATAGGCCTGAGCATAGGTGTAGGTCTCCTGGTCCAGTAAGGTTCCATCCAAATCGGTGAAGACGAGTCTCATAGGATGCTACCATAGCAGTGACCGTCGCCGCCCGGGTATCCCGCAAACCGGGTATTTTCCAGGAATTAGAACTTGAGATGCGTCCTTTTCGTGGGAGGTTTCTGCCTGAAGTTGTGTCCGGCTTGACGAAGCACCCGGGTTGCCCGACCCAGGTCTTCTTTCTTTACCAGCAAGTAGTCCGTATCGTATGTCGAGACCACAAAGACACTAATTCCTGCTTCTGCCAAAGGAGCTGCAAGCGAGGCCAGGACACCGGTCATCGAGAGCGCCACTGGACCCTGAACTTTGAGACAACACCAGCTTCGGTCCGATTTGACCCCTTTGGGAACCCTTTTTTCTGGACACACTAGCGACAACTCCTCTTTCGTTCGAGTTACCGAGCAGAAAGAGTTGTCAACTACCCAGGCAGGGATGCATTCGGTGGGCTCCATCCTGCAAATCGCCATAGTCTCTCTCAACAGGGTGAGGTTGAGTCTTTTCAAAGAATTAGTCTTACATAGCGGACGCACTTCGCCCTCCGATGAATCACAGAAGTCCAGGACTCCAGTAAAGCTCACTCTCCCCAGCCGGAAGAGATATGACTACAATAAGACCTTTTTCAGTATCTCTCCTCGATTTTCCTCCGATCTTCTCCTTATCCTCCAGACGACAAATGGCCAGGGTACCATTCATCGGCTTGAGGCTCAGCCGGGTGATTGATGTGGGATTGCGGGATGGCAGCATACGGTTTCCGGGAGTTCAATGGCACGGCAACTGCTGGCAAAATCGCCACAGTCCAAACGCGATATTAGAACACACGGAATAGGCATTCAACTGTCTATTTCTTCGTGGAGGTTCTTCCGAAACTCCGTGATGGCTCTGCTTTTGATGGTACAGCTTCCGGTTTGGCCAGGGCCATCCATCCTGAACGGGAACTGACCCGACTTCGCGATCAACTGGAGATTTGCGACAGTCATGCAAACCGCGTTGCTCTGGCACAGGAATTTGTGCGGTTGGGGAAATACGACGAAGCGATCCCGTTATTCCGCCGCTCCCTGACAGGCCTATACAAGGATGATCCCGATGCGCTATTCGGCTTAGCAGAGTCCTGCCTCCTGAGTTCCTCCTGTGCTGAAGCCCGGCAGATCCTGGACCGCGTGATGCGACTGCACGCTGATTACAAGACGGGAGAGTGCCGGCTCTTGTTAGCCCGAATCCTGGAAGAGAGTAATGCTGTGGAAGCGGCTTTGACGGAATATGAATCCCAAGTGGGAACGGCCACTGGGCAAGAAGCCAAATGCCGCTACGCTCTATTGTTTAAGAAACTAGGGCAAGTGGAAAAGGCCAATGCTCTCTTTGAACAAGTCTTAAAAGCGGTGTCCCGCTCGCCTCGCTACTACAGAAAAACTCAATCGCAGTGGGTCGAAATCGCCAAGAGGAACCTTGCAGAAAAGCCTGCCAAAGAGACCGCGCATCCACCTCAAGGTTGAACAGAGTATTTCAGGGCAGAAACTGGTGCCATATTTGACTTTTTAACTTTCCCAGAAGCTGGAGGGTTGAAATGATGCGCTGGCTTGTGATCTGCTCGGCGCAGTTTCAAAGTGCGCATCAACCCCCGGCACCAGCCTGCCTCAAAATGAGAGCATCCGCTGTCCTATGCCTCTCGCTCAGCCGTGGCGGCAGCCCATTTTAAATGGGGACGGAATTACCGCGCATGGCGCGTTCTTGCCGGAATCAACCAAAACGGAAGAGTGCCGCACTGCTTAAAAGATTGAATCTTTCCAGCTAAGCAACTACTGCCGAAGTGGTTTTCGAGTACGCCGCCTTCGCTGTCGATCAGCCAGGTGCCGACAGGTTTTCTTTGAGGTGGTGGCAAGTTCGCTTGGCCGTAACACCCTCATCGGAAACGGCCAGGCCCCCCAAATAACTGGCAAGAACATAGTCCTTCCTGTCCTTGGCCAGGAAATTTACTCCAAGACAACCATTAACTCCTTACAATAAATCTGCGCATGATGGCTGCTGGCAGGCCAGGATGGTCCTTCGGTTGCGTTTTACCCACGCACATGAGCAAGCTTCCAGGTGTTAGCTATATGATAGTGGAAAAAAAGGGGCTGCAGGGTGTAACAAATTAGGTGGCTCGATTGTCTTTAGAATGTCGAGTTGAGGAAAATGAGATTGCTCTGAGTTGAATTCGGTACCCCATCAGCTATGTCTCCTTACAGTGTCAGACTCGGAACGGAAGGGGAAGCGGATCTAATCGTTTGGGTCGATTCAAAACCATTTTGCCTCAAGCAG